>JANNON010000370.1:0-5683 GCA_031399105.1 Blastocatellia bacterium
CTTCAATCTCGACGTAATCTCCGGCTTTTGCCTGTCTGGCTTTGAAGGAAAGGACACCCTGGCGATCGACAACGGTTAGATTGCCAAGGTCCGCCCACTTCCCCCAACTGATCCAATGAAGTTGAAACCGGTGCTTGCCTCTCAACTGAGTGGCAGCGACCGAGTCATTAATTTCGGTCTTGTCGGATGAGGCCGCTGTCTGCCCGAATAGAGTAACGGTGCCTAACGCAAGCAATAGGACTAACGAGATTACACGGCTGATTTGCATATTTAGACTCCCTCCCCACATGAAAACAACTCGAACAAATCACCGTGAACTTTCTCCAACTTTCTTCACTGTTGGAAATTCCTTTCTTGCAGTAGCATCAAGGCCAATGCGGATCTGAATCAGAGCATTGTCCAACTCATTCGCGTTGTACTTGATTATACTTTCCATCACTCGATCAGCTACGGACACAGTACTCTCCCTGGCTCAACGGGGACTTCACTGGGTTAGCCCGTATTTTATTCCTTTAACTGCTCCGACTGCCTGCCGCAAGCAATGCTTTCTCGACAACTGCAGGCAGGTTGACTGGATGAAAGCGTGCAGATTCAAAGGCGTAGTCTTCTCCACTCTCGTCAACTACACGTATCAACCCTTCCGTCATCGCTTCCTCGTCAGGAACGACTCGATAGAGCTTGCCCACTTCCAATGAGGCTTTGTAGTCCTCATTATTCAGGCAGATAACAAACTGAGTGGCTTCCTTTTTCTTCATGGCTAATCCAGAAATGGTAACTTTAATTTGAATTCTCGTTTTCCAACTCCGTGAGCTTCGTACCAATGAATTTCAGCTAACCGTATCCTACCACTGGGTAAGCGGACATTCGCAATCCCTTTCACTTTGCGCCATCTAAGGCCACCGTAGGCTCGGCGCAACCGGGCCCGGTGGCGAACACCTACTCCGGTAGCAATGATCTCAACCTGAGTTATGTCGCTGACCAGCTGAAAATCCATGCATGAACCTAACCACACTTTCGAATTAAGAGGTCAGTAAACGCAAAGCTTCAGCGAGATCCTTTGCGCGCATCAGCGACTCTCCTACCAGGAAGCCACTAAAGCCCAGCTCCCGAAGTTGGCGCAAATCTGCGGCGCTCTTGAGTCCACTCTCTGAGACCAGAATAATATTTGGCGCGGCGAGACCTGCAAGTGAGACGGAAGTTTCGAGTGAGACTTCGAATGTCTTGAGATCACGGTTGTTGATGCCGATGAGTTTGGCGCCGCTTTGCACCGCGCGCTGCATCTCTTCTTGCGTGTGCACTTCGACTAACGCGTCCATGCCCAGTTCATCTTCGGTTATCTTACGAAGGTTTAATAGCGACTCATCAGTCAGCGCCGCAACGATTAAGAGCAAAGCATCGGCGCGTGCCGCAGCTGATTCGTAGACCTGGTACTCGTCAACGATAAAATCCTTTCGGAGAACCGGCAGCGTCACTTCGGACTTCACTTCGCGCAGGTCACTGAGAGACCCGTTGAAGAAATCTTCTTCAGTCAGCACTGAGATCGCTGCCGCACCGCCGGCCTCATAGGCACGTGCAACTTCTCTGACAGACAGATCGTCGCGAATGATTCCCTTCGAAGGCGACTGGCGCTTGAATTCGGCGATGACGTTGATGCGATCTTTCCGCGACAACGCCGCAGTCATTGCGTGCGGTTGGGCACCGCGTCGCGAATCCAACGCTTCATCGCGCACCTTAGCGAGCGGCTTGAGGCTCTTTGCTTCCTCAATTCGCGCCCTCTTCGCCTCCAGGATTTTTGAAAGTATGTCTGACAAACTTAGCCTCGAAGCCAGTAACCTCAAGATAGACCTGCCAAGTTCAAAATAGACCTAGTTTAAGAGTCTCACGAAACTGGCTTGAGACTTCCCAGCGCGGCTTAGGCCGCAACCAAATAACACCCTGGGCTCCAGAGGAGGCGAATGTTTATAGACCCGCGCTTACCCACGACTCGCGCTCCAGCGGAGCGTAATGTTTCCGGCGATGAATATGTGATCCCGTCGATTGTTCCGCTCCTCTGGAGCGGGGAAGACTCTTTTCTCAGCTAGCTCTCTATAAACATTTCATCCGTACGGGATGACAGACCTGGTTACGAACCTTGTCAAGAACAAGAAGTTGAACGTTTGTTACCCAAAACGATCTTTCAGTTGGTCGCTCGGATCAGCTGGTCCAACTTTTCCTGCGCGGCGCCGCTATCGATTGATTTCGCTGCCAGTCGGGCAGCTACTTTCAAATCATCAACAACTCCACCGACATAAAGAGCCGCAGCCGCGTTAATAAGCACAATCGATCGCGCCTCATCCTTGCGCTCGCCCGCCAACACCTCACGAACTATCCGCGCGTTGTCCCGGGCATCTCCGCCGCGCACTCGATCCAACAAACCCCGACCGATTCCAAAATCCTCGGGCTGAATCACGAATGAACGCGTGTTCCCATTACTCGCTTCAGTCACCTGCGTCTTCCCATTCAACGTCACTTCGTCCAACCCATCTTCGCCATGCACGACCCAAGCTCGTTCGGTACCGAGCGCGGCCTGAACCTTGCCCAGCAGCTCAACCAGCTCGGATCGCCAGACGCCAATCACCTGACGCGGAGCCCCAGCAGGATTGCTTAATGGTCCAAGCAAATTAAAGGTCGTGTGTGTCCCCAGTTCGCGTCTCACGGCCGCAACCCGGGCAGTAGCGCCATGATAGAGCGGAGCAAACATGAAACAGATTCCAAACTCCGACAAGCATCGTTCCGAAACTTCCGGTGTTGCCGAAATGTTCACACCAAGTTCTGTCAGCACATCGGCACTGCCCACGCGGCCGCTCGCAGCGCGATTGCCATGTTTCGCGACCGGCAACCCTGCGCCCGCGATCACAAAAGCTGCTGCTGTTGAGATATTGAAAGTTCTGGCGCTGCTCGAACCGGTGCCGGCGGTATCGATGAATCGCTGATGAGGACAACTCACTCGCACAGCGCGGGCGCGTAAAGCCCGAGCCATTCCGGTCAATTCGTGAACCGTCTCACCTTTCGCAACCAACGAGACGAGCACACCAGCGATCTGCGCATCGGTTGAACTTTCATCTAAGAGTGCTTCCAACAATTGAGCGGACTCATCTGCGTTCAAATCTTCTCGCCTCACCAGGCGCATTAAGAACTGTCGCAGTTGATCGTTCGGCATGGATTTCGTGCTAAATCTTGAGGAAGTTGGCGAGCAACTGTTTGCCGCCTTCGGTGAGAATCGATTCGGGATGAAACTGCACGCCTTCGACCTTCAGTTCGCGATGACGCAAGCCCATGATTATGTCGTCAGTGGTATAGGCCGAAATTTCGAGACAAGCAGGCAGGCTCTCGCGTTCGACGATCAGTGAGTGATAGCGCCCAGCTTTGAAGTGGTCATCAAGCCCCGCAAAGATAGTCTTGCCATCATGACAAACCTCCGAAGCTTTGCCATGCATTAACACGGGCGAGCGGACCACCCTGCCGCCAAAAGCCTGACCGATAGCCTGGTGACCAAGACAGACACCGAGAATTGGGATCTGGCCAGACAGCCGCTGGATGACTTGCAGCGACACGCCTGCATTAGTTGGAGTGCCTGGTCCGGGTGAGATGACGATTCGGTCGGGCCGCAAGACAGATTCGATCTCGGCGACGGTGACAGCATCGTTGCGCCGCACCTCGACTCGCTCACCCAGTTCACCGAGATACTGAACGAGGTTGTAAGTGAAGGAGTCGTAGTTGTCGATTACTAAAAGCATGGGAAGATGTTGGATGTCGGGTGTCAGTGTTAGTCCGTTGTCAGTTGTCCGTTGTTCGTCGGACCCAAAGGTTCGATCAGTTTCAGAGTGCAATGTTGCTTAGAAGAACAACGGACAACGGACAACGGACCACTGACAACGGACCACGAGTCAGAAATCAAAGCCCAAGCCCAAAGACCAAAACCACTCTCAATCACTTCTTCTCCGCCGCGCGTAACCACTTTGCAAACTCTTCCTGCTTGTTTCTCGCGGCCCAGTCCGCAGCAGTCATGCCATCCTCGTCTTTTAATCTCGCGTCGGCGCCTTTCTCTAAAAGTAACCGCGCGGTGTTCCAACGACCATAAGTTGCTGCCCACATCAAAGGCGTGCCACCAACCTTGTTCTGCACATTCGGGTTTGCGCCTTTGTCCAATAACATCCGCAAGATATTCAGATTGTCAGTCTGCGCCACCGTGTGCAGCACCGAGTCGCCCTGCTGATCCTGAAAGTTCACATCGGCGCCGCGGGCCAGCAACGATTGCACTACATCTTCGCGGTTGCGTGCAGTGTAGATAATTAAAATACTCACGCCGTCAGCGCCTCGAGCATTCACGTCAAGATTCGGTTGGGCCAAAATTACAGCGGCAACCTCCTCGTGTCTCTTCAAAAGGGCTCGCAATAGCGCGGTGTAGCCATTGTTGTTCTTGACATTGACATCGGCGCCGCCCTGCAACAACGCGTTGACGACCTGGAGATCGCCGCGGCTAGCGGACTTCATCAATAAAGATTCGCCTACGGCATCGGCAGCATTCGGATTTATCCCAGCGGCAAGGAAGGAACTCACGGCGAGGGCATCGCCCGCCGCGGCGGCCGTCTCGAATGACTTTTCATCAAACTCATAGCCACGCAGCTTCAGGAAGTGTCGCGCGGCGGTCGGCGATGGCTTCTCGTCTTTCGGCGCACAGCCGGTCAGGAAGATGACCAGGAGAAGAATGCCGAGCCAGGAAAAATTGTTAGTGCACTTCAAAGCTAAACCTCACTTGCCAAAAGCGGAGCCTTTGGAGTGCGCTGACCTGTCAGCGCTTTTTCCCCATAGCATTACCTCGGATCCTGAATCCGGCGTCGATACCAAAGCGCTGACAAGTCAGCCACTCCAAAGGCTCCGCATGGCGAACCTCGAAAGGTTCACTTGGCGCAGGGAACCACAATCGCACGGTTAATCTTCACAGGCTTGTCGGGCTTATCCCCAGTCACCGGCCCAGCGTTGATCGCCTCAGCAACCTCGATCCCCTTCTTCACGCGACCGAACGCCGCAAACTTCGAATCCAGATGACGCCCCTCGCCGACCAGAATGAAAAAATGCGTCGTAGCGCTGTTCGGCTCCTCGGTCCGGGCCATCGAAACAATTCCGCGCTCGTGGCGAATGATGCCCGGTTCATCCGGAAGCTTTCGGCCCATCTTCTTCGCGAGTTCGGCGCCCCACTTCTCGCTGGTCGATAGGTTGCCGCCCTGAATGACGAAGCTTTTAACGATGCGACTGAAGGAAGTAGTGTCGAGCGCACCCGTGGCAGCGAGATTCAAGAATCCGCGAACAGATTCCGGCGCCGACTCAGGAATCATTTCGATCTCGATTGCGCCAACCTCGGTTTCCAATGTCACGCAATGGTCTCGCATCTTCTCAACCGAAGCGCCATCAAAGGGCTCAGGTTGCGACGCCACTGTGTCAGCCGGACGAGCATTCGCCTTCTTAGGTTCAGCCGCCGGCGGATTCTGAGCGAAGGCAATTCCAGCCATCAAACCCAGAGCAAGCGCACCCAGGATCGATCTAAAGCTATGCGGAGCCTTTGGAGTGCGCCGACTTGTCGGCGCTTTTACCTCGTGTTTCGTACTTTCCGCGTCCGACCGATCAATGCTGGTTGAAAGCGCCG
>JANNON010000053.1:0-6954 GCA_031399105.1 Blastocatellia bacterium
CAAAGGGATATTCAGCTGTTGCAGCGTGTAGGTCGTGTCTGCCGTATCCCCGTCATAGATGTTTCAATCCCTCAAAGGGATATTCAGCTGTTGCAGCGCAGGATTGCTCGGTCTTCGCGAGACAACCCTGTTGTTTCAATCCCTCAAAGGGATATTCAGCTGTTGCAGCCCCCGGCCGGATCGTTTCGAGGCCGCGACCCAACGGTTTCAATCCCTCAAAGGGATATTCAGCTGTTGCAGCGTTCGCCTGTATTGTACGTCAAAAACTGGTGACTGGTATTTTCTAGAGCCACCCGGAATGCCTGCAAAGCCTGTGGGGAGACTGTTCCAGGCTTTGCGCGGATCGCCTTTGGGAGCGAAGAGGCTGAAAGTAAGTTGGTGCAAGTCTTTGCGTCTGATTTGCGCATCATCTTTCTGAAAATACCCTGCAACCCGCGCAATCTGGTTCCCAACGGTTTCTCTGAGAGGCCGTGCTTTTGCTGTAGTTGCTCTGCTCACTTGCAATGGTTCCATTAGAAAAGTCGCCACTATGGCGTGTCCGTTTTGCGGAATGGGATTCCTGCACTCAAGTGCGATTATTTTGTCACTCTGTTTCTAGGATGATGTGTAGCGTTGGTTGGCCTGCTGAAGGTGCAATTGTGCCCGTTCGCGCACGTCAGGCGGACTCACAATTAAGCAATCTGGACCATAGGCATAAATTTCGCGTAGGAACCAGAAGGTAGAGGTGATGCGTCGTACAACCCGGCGTACTGGTTGATCTGCGAGCCATTCGCAAGAGATGTCCTCAGGTCGGGGCTGGTATGCATAAGCCAGGCCGCCGAAAAGGCTCAATTCAACATCAAGGTAATCTAACGCAGGTCGCCACTCCCCCTGGGCAGGCATTACCTCGACGCCCTGCAGGCGATCCAGTCGGAGGGTCCAGTTATGCACCAGCGCTGAGGTGTCGGAGTTTCCGTTGCTTTCCTCAGTCCATATCTCTAAATACAAGCGTTTTTCACGAAAACGGATACAGGCATGGCGCACGGTGAAATACCAGTTGTGTTCAGCAGCATCCTGGTATAGCAGCCGGAACGGCTGTTGGCGGCGAATGTAGCTGTCTATCACTGACCGCCAGGACGCAGGCTCGCCACGATAACGAGTTTCTAGTTCAGCACGTAAGGGCACACTAAGCTCGCCCCGCTCCAGTATTAGATCCGCCAGGATTGCTGCCGTGTCAACCTGATCCAGGTCAAGCAGGAGGTTTGCTGCCTGTACCAATGCTCGGATGCGTTCTTCTGACCAATTAGCATTATGGGCTACCCGCAACCTGCGTCGCGCAATGTCCTTCATCAACTGCGTAATGTTTGCTCGCTCTCCCCAGAGTGCTCCTAGTTCAAGGGCTAGTTGTTCGAGTTTTGCTTTATCTGTCTCGCCGATCGATAGGGTGATGGTCTGCTGTTTACGGCTCATACAGAATACCTCCTGGGAGCAGATGTCCGTGTACTTTTATTTGCACAGTCTGAATATAATATGTAATCATGCCTTTGAAGAGCAGAGTTTCCGTGTATGTTTCAGGTAGCTATTCTGAAGTCTGTTTTTTCTGAAATCGCTTCTAATGCACTAGTAGGGATACAGTTACCGACCAGCTGGCAACATCTATCTTGGCATCAGGCAGAAACGCTGAAAGCCCTTGACGACCCAGCGGTAGACATGGTGGTAAATACGGCAATGACCGGTGGTGGCAAGAGTCTGGCCGCTTTCCTGGAAGTGCTGGCGAGAGACATCCAGACGCTGGGGATGTGCCCTGCCAACGAGTTGAGCCATTGCAAAATATGCCTTCCTAGGTGAGAAGATTCACAATGTCAATTAGAAGTAATGCTGTTAAAAGCTCTGATCCTTTATTTGACCGGTACTTTTTAGAGTTTAGGTCTCTCCTTTACGTCCGCCATAGCGAACATATGCAGTACGGATCACGGTCTGGCAGGTCTCTCGCGGAGCACCTCGATTCGGTCTGCCAGTTTGTCCTCACAATTGGAGCTATGGCAGGCTTTCCCCCGGACCTGCGCGCTGCACTGCTCGCTGCTGCGCTCATCCATGATCTCAACAAGCTTGATGAGGCGGGTCGAAGCGTCAAAACTCTGGCGCGCAACCAGCAGTTTTTGCACAATCAACTGGAATCGGCTGGGGCGATTTCCTTAATAAGCTCCCAACACGATCTTGAACTGGTCCGCCGCCTGATTGAACGCCATTCTGGACACCACGTCACCGATGGAATGGCTTTTTTTCCAGAAGACCCCCTGATTGGTCGGGCTGCCGCCGTCCTGGTAGCCGCAGATTTATTGGACTTGAATCTGGATCCTGGCGAACGCCAAAACCTGCTTGAAAAAATCGCACGCAAACTTGCCGTCGCCCTCGATCGACCCAGCTGCCTATTTGAGGTACATCTGACTGAAAACTATGGCCACCTCACCTCATTACTCCTGGGAGCTTGCGAAGAGGTACTCATAGAGAAGGGCCTTTCCCCGATTTCGGTAATTCCTTCAGGCATCCTTTTTGAAGGATTATCTTGGCCCACAGATGAAGATCTGGTGACTCAAGTCGCAATACGATGGCGCAGGCGGATCGACGCAGTTTTCGGCGATAGCATTGAGCAATTGGTACAGGCAACTACGGATGGCATCAAGGTCTCCGCCCGAGCGGTTGCACAAGATCGGGAGCGGGCGCTCGAATGTGTCTTTGCTCTACTTGAGAAAAAGAGAGCGAGTTACAAGCAAGATAAGGTGAATACTGACCTTGCCAAGCACGCTCAGAAAGCTGGCCAGGCGCTTGAAACAGCACAGAGCTTGGGACTCAGGGGAGTGAGCAGTGCAGATGCCTTTGCCGTAGCAGAAGGTTGCAAGGCCGCCTACTTAAGCTTCCGAGTCGCAGGGCTGAGTACACAGGAAGCGTGGGACCAAATTGCCCAGTACGCAGACCTCAGCAAGGAGCAGCGTTCTGCGCTGGAAGCATTTGATCCCCAATATGGTCGTCCATTATTCATCGCAGAAGCCATGGGGAATACAGGATTGGAGGCAGTCCGTGGTGCCCTTGTTGCATCCTTCGATGCCCGTATTCAAACGAAAAGTGTAGAAGAGGGCGATGCGACGAACGAAGCAGACGTGGCCGCAGTAATGAAACTGCTCAACTGGCCTGTGTCCGAGCGCTTCCAGGGTCGGGCTGAACTGGAGGCCTATGTGCAGGCAAATCCCCGCGAACGGTGCTCATTTGGTTCTGCCTGTGCGGAGACAAAAGCACTTCTCTCAGACGAATTGCCCGCTGGTACAAAAGTGCAGGTATTTTCCAACCGGCTACCGGGGGGAAGTGCTGCTGAACCCAAGCGCCGGGGAAATACCCTCGTGGGACTGGCCTACCAACTGGTAACTGTCGGCTCGAACCTACCGAAGGTCGATCCTAAGAATCCGATTTTTCTGCACCTAGCTTTGCCCACGGGGGCCTCCCCTGCCCTACTGCGTATCTGGCGTGAAAAACTGCGGGAGATGGCGGCCATCAACACAGAAGGGGGGCCAGTTAACGTTGATATCCTTAAGCTTTACCGAGAGCACGCTTTGGAGTTTCGCTCTCACACGGTATTAGGGATGGCACTGCCCAAGCACCAGGAGTTTGTCCATTCCTCTTTCATGGTGCCGCTTGCCTGGGGCGATGCGAATGCGACAGTATCTCTACTCAAATCCGCCCGCCTTGCATTGGAGTTGTCATTCGGGTTGGGTTGGTATTTCCCGTTTGTTCTAGGAAGCGATTTATCTGTCGAACAAAGTGGAGATTTCGGTCGTATCGAAGGGGTACCCGCCGCCGTAACGCCTTTGTTTGGTACAGGCCGCTACAACACTTCCCAGGCGTATACGCTCCTCAAACACCTGCGTTGCCTTGGAGATTTAACGGTTGTAGTGGCGGATCTAGATAAGTTCGACGACACCCTGGCGGAGCTTGCCCGCGGTCTCACCCGACCGCTCGATCTCTATTACATCCTGCTCCGGCGCCTCCTGCGCAAAGAAGAGTCCCCCGACCTTGCCTATTACTGGGGCCGCATCAGTGAGCCATTAAAAACCCTGCTGGAGGATTATATGGACGAAAAGCCATTGCGCGACTACCTCAAGGAAGCAGCCGCCCTGGCCGCGGCAGGTCGCTTGTGGGGCAGTTCATACAAACGTACTGCTATGGCGGAGCCGTTTGCTGAATTCATCTCTGCTATCCGCAAACTCAAGCCCCGAATGGATTACGACACGCTCTTTGCTGCTCTAGTAACTGACTATCACACCCGTCTAGACCGCATTCGGGAGCATGGGGTGGGTCGGCCTAAGTTCGAGCAGATTACTGCCTACTACTCCGTCCTGCGCCGGATGTTCGAGCAGGTCTATAGCGGCAAACCTGAAAGGTTACTTGCTGACCAAAAGACTCTCCAATCTGCTTATTTGTTCTTTCTTGAAGAGGCACGCGCCGAGTTGAAGAGCAAGGAAGCGGAGACTCCTGTTGAAGATATTGAGCCTGCCTCGTCCGTAGCCCAAAGCTAACCTTCCAATACCATAAGGAGAAAAATATGAGCCTGGAACCGCTGCAAAAGTATCTCGCCCCAACCTACGAAAACTTCCCAAAGGGCCGCTTCGTGGGCCTGATAGTATTGCGCACTACCCTCAGTGAGACCGTCTTCCGTACTGAAGGTACAGGAGAACCTATCTGTCGGGAGTTCGTCCGTGCAGGAATCCAGGACAACAACGTCCTGGCCCGCCTGGTGATGACCAAGCGTAAGCAGGTAGCCCCCGAACGCCGTCGCGGTCGCGAGTTTTTGCGCGCTCTTGATTTGTTGCACTCCACAAAAGAAGGAGTCTGCGGCCTCAACACCAATACCCCTTGTGAAATGTGCATTGATTGTTTTGTCTATGGATTTGCTGCAGGTGGTGGAGGTGCTCAGAAGAGTCGTGTCTGGACTGAGGATGCTTTTAGCGTGCTTCCAGCCCCTGAGCTATTGGGCGACCGCACCTTAAACGGCGTATTCGAGAATGGGACGATGCGCGACGAGAAGGGCAAACCTTCTACCTCACTCAATACATCTGAATACATCAAGCCGGGAAGCCACTTTCTGGACGTAGTGACACTTAAAGATGTCACCGCCGATGAATTGAGATATGTGGTGGGGAATATCCTCGATACCAGTCGCTACGGAGCAATTTCTAGTCGAACTGGCCGCATGAGTAATCGCCTTCTGGGTGTCTACGCTGGTAGTACGGAATTGCCCAGTTCGCTTGAACTGGCGCAGCAGGTACACGATTCGATGACCAACGCGGGCATTCCTCTGGAGCACCCCCTGGAAGAAACCACTCTCATTGCTGCGGTCGAAAATGTGATTGCCCCCTGGTCTGGACTTCGGGGTATCGGGGTGGGACTTTCTACAGAACAACTCACCGCTCTCCAGCGGGACGTGGTAGCTCACTGGTCTGAAGACGGGCGTGAGACTTTCCTCAGGCACCTTGACGCCTCTTACACCCTATTCCGGCAGAAAGCCGAAGCAACTCCAGGCCGGGGAGGTCGGGGGCGAGCAAAAACTAAGGACACTGCCACCGACGCGGCGGAGAGCTGAATGATGTCAGGCCAACAAAGCGGCGATTCGCTGCCCTACTCGGGGAAGGCGACGCTGGTGCAGCTTGAGTGCATGGAGCCGGTGTTTTTCGCTTCGCGTGAACTCTCCGACACCTATTATTCCGAGGCGGCCATTGGCAACTACGCGCTTGCCTACGCATTTGGGTGGGCCGCTTCTCCCTATAGACTCCAGGGAGAGCAAGCATCGAAGCCCACCTACCGTGAGGATCTCGCACCGCTTGCTATGAATCGCTACGTGCTGCCTGCCTGGCCGGTGGAAGCGCATATGGCCTTTCGCTTCGAGCGGTTCAACGCCCTCTCTGATTCGTATTGGTACGCGATGACCAATAACCGCGTCGCGGTCAGGCGTGAAGATTTGCCTCTGGTGCGTGAGGGAATAAAGCCCGCCTCCTTCCGCCCAAGCAACTATCCCCAAAGTGGTCGATTGCGCCTGATCGAGCGCGGAAGCCGTTTTCATACTCTGGTACTGGGAAATGAACTGCCGCCCCGCCACATTCGGTTGGGCAAGTTTATGAGCAAAGTGAGGACTGAGGACGTGCAATCTTTGCGGCTCTCTCCACAACCAGACGGTCGGTACTATTGCTCCACTTACCTTAATTCCGCAGAACTCCCTGCATCCATCATGCCAATCAGTCTGGATGTCATTTCTATGCCGCCTGTGTCGCTGGTAAAAAATCTGACCTTTGAGGGGGAGTCGTGGCGAGTAGGTGAATTCAACCTGCCCTCAGGTATCGGCTTTTTTTGTGCAGGAGCAGCCAATGCCTGAAGCGAGTGAAATTTGGATGCAGTTAGAACCTCGCTCTATCAGTGCAGTGGGCCCCAGTTTGGACCTTGACTGTCCCCTACCTCAATCCCTCTCAGGCGCTCTTGCCCATCAAGCAGAAGTCTACTTTGCCGCCCGCAACCACGATGTTGTGTTGGATCTAGCTCCTACAGGTACCGGTAAGACCCTGGCCGGACTCTCCACTCTGCTTCATGCCCCAAACAAAAACGCGGCGTACATTGCCCCTACTAATGCCCTGATTGGGCAACAAGTAGAAGCAGCCAAATACTTCGTTGAGCGAGCGAAACTACCCCATGTTGTTCTGGCTGCCACTGCTGCGGATGTGAGGAGATGGCCGGGACCGTCCCGCCCTGGTGAGAAGCTTTATAACGTGCTTGCAAATCCGGCAACACTTTTTCCCGAGATTGGTGCCGGCAGGCCCGTGTTGCTCGTGACCAACCCGGACATTTTCTATTACGCAACGTTTTTCAGTTACGCCAACCTTGACCGGGTCAATGTGGCGCAGAGTTTCCTTGCTTCCTTCGGAACAGTGATATTCG
>JANNON010000381.1:0-5526 GCA_031399105.1 Blastocatellia bacterium
CTTTTGTGAATGAAAGCGGCAACTCCGAGGTCGAATATCTTTCAGACGGTATGACTGAAACTCTAATTAAGAGCTTGTCACAATTGCCAAACTTGAATGTCAAGGCACGTTCGTCAGTGTTTCGGTACAAAGGTAGGCAAACCAATCTGCAGACCATCGGCAAAGAGTTAAATGTTCAAGCCATCTTGAGCGGTCGAGTGGTCCAACGCGGTGACCAATTGACACTGAGCCTGGAGTTAATCGACGCGCGGACGGAGAACGTAATTTGGAGCGATCGCTATGACCGCAAACAGGCGGATCTCATCTCGCTCCAAAGCGAGATCGCCCGCGACGTCTCGAACCAGCTCAAAACCAAATTGTCAGGCGCCGACGAACAGAAGGTCACACGAAGCTACACTGCCAATTCCGAAGCCTATCAGCTCTATTTGAAAGGTCGCTTTCATTGGAACAAGCGCACCTATGACGACTTACAGAAGGCGATCGAGCATTACAAAGCAGCCGTCGCAAAAGACGACCGGTTTGCTCTTGCTTACGCCGGTCTCGCAGACAGCTACTCAATACTGCCGTACTACGTTGGTTCAAGATCCAGCGAGTTTACAGATCAGGCAAAACCTTATGCGAGGCGGGCGGTCGAACTCGACGAGCAACTGGCGGAGGCCCACACCGCCCTGGCATTTGTGAACGAACACTCGTGGAACTGGGCCGAAGCTGAAAAGCACTACCAGCGCGCCATCGAACTAAACCCGGAGTATTCTACTGGACAGATGCGCTATGCCCGGTTTGAGGTTCGTGTTCCGGGGCGTGATGTTGCTGGATTGGCTCGTATAAAACGTGCGCTTGAACTTGAGCCTTCATCGCTCGTGATCAACGACAACCTAAGTCAGATCTATTTGTCGCAGGGCCAGGTGGATCTTGCGATCGAGCAAGCGAGACGGACTGTCGAACTAGACCCGTCTTATTCGTTTGGGCTACTTGATTTGGCCTACGCCTACACGAAGAAGAATCAGCATGCCGAGGCACTGGATTTCGCTGGGAAAGTTGCCGGCCGTGCGAAACGATCCAGTCGAGCGCTGGTTTGCCTCGGGGTGGTTGAGGCATTGTCGGGCCGGCGAGCCGAGTCGATGGCGACCCTTAAGGAACTTGAGGGGAGATACGAAAGACGTCAGGCGGATGCCACCGAGGTCGCAGCCGTTTACGCGGGCCTCGGAGATAAGGATCAAGCGTTTGCGTGGTTAGACAAAGCGTTCCAGGATCACAGTTCGTTGTTAGCTGATCTCAGAGTGGAGTTTCCATTCGCTTCTCTGCACGTCGACCCGCGCTTCAAGGATTTGCGGAAGCGCATGGGTATGCCTGAATAGGTCAGTACAGCGGCTTGGCTGCTCTCCTTGCGGAACGCCTCCGGCTTTCCGTCAGCAGGGTGTAGATTTTGAGGCTCCGCCTCTGGGGCAGTGCCGCTACAAATACAAAGCTCAAGAGAGATGAGCACCAAGTACCAGGAAGACGATGTTCAAGCTCCCGTGAATTCACAATTATTTCCCAACACCACACTCTCCCACTACCGCATAGTTTCGAAAATCGGCGCTGGCGGAATGGGTGAAGTGTGGTTGGCGGAAGATACGCGACTGGGCCGGAAGGTCGCGCTCAAACTTCTGCCGGCGGAGTTTACCGAAAACTCGGATCGTGTTCGCCGGTTCACCCAGGAAGCCAAAGCGGCCTCCGCGCTCAATCATCCAAACATCATTTCGGTTTACGACATCGGTGAGGGTGAAACCGGCCGCTTCATCGTCATGGAGTTTGTTTCCGGCCGCACGCTACGGTCACTGATCGCTTCTGACAATTCTCTCGAAACTTTCTTCGCACTGGCCCATCAGATGGTCAAAGCACTCGGTGCCGCGCACGCTGCCGGCATCACGCATCGCGATATTAAGCCGGATAACATCATGGTGCGTGACGATGGCTACGTGAAGATTTTGGATTTCGGCCTGGCGCGCTTGCTTCCCACAACATCAAGCGATCCTGAAGCTGCTACGCTCGCCCAGCAAACCACACCAGGCACTGTGATGGGCACTTTCGCTTACATGTCACCCGAACAAGCGCGCGGGCAAGAAGTTGATGCCCGTTCCGATATCTGGAGTCTGGGCTGCGTGCTTTACGAGATGCTGACCAGACAACAGCCGTTTCGCGGTGACACCACGGCGGATGTTTTAGCCAACATCATTCATCGGGAGCCATCATCAATTCTGCTTTGGCGCCCGCAGGCACCAGCGGAGCTCGAACGGATCATCATCCGAGCAATTTGCAAAAGCAAAGCCCAGCGTTATCAGACTGCGAATGAGTTGCTGGCTGATTTGAATCAAGTAGTGAAGCGGCTGGAGTTTGAAGCCGAACTTGAACGGTCTTCGTCGTCGGATAAAAAGAGAGAAGCGCAGACTCGGATCATCCCAGCCGCTTCGACAATAGAAACCGGAATCAGCAATTCCGTTGCGGTGTTGCCATTTGCAAATCTGAGCGCGGATGCAGAGAACGAATATTTCTGCGACGGCCTGGCAGATGAACTTCTCAACTCACTGGCGAAGATTGACGATCTGAAAGTCGCGGCGCGAACTTCAGCGTTCTCGTTCAAGGGCAAGAACGTGAATGTCAGCGAAGTCGGCGAGAGGCTCGGCGTCAAAAATGTTCTGGAAGGCAGCGTGAGAAAATCCGGGAATCGCTTGCGCATCTCGGTTCAGCTTGTTAATGCCTCGGACGGATTTCAGATATGGTCGGAACGCTATGACCGTGAGATGCAAGATATTTTTGAACTTCAGGATGAAATCACTTTATCCGTAACCGATGCGCTCAAGGTAAGACTGCTCGGTAAGGATCGAGACGTGGTGCTCAAACGTTACACTGACGACCACGAAGCTTACGAGCTGTTCTTAAAGGGACGCTACTACTATTACAAATACTCGGCAGAAGGATGGAGACGGGCAATTGAATTCTTTGAGAAGGCGATCGAAAAAGAGCCCGGCTACGCTCCAGCCTACGCAGGAATAAATGCTTCGTGGGGTTTTCTCTGGTTTTTGGGATTCCTTCCTGCCGAGCAAGCGGTGCCGCATATGAAGGCAGCAGCGATCAAAGCGTTGGAGATTGATGAAAATCTTGGGGAAGCTCATCTATCGCAAGCGATGTTAAGTTTTTTTTACGATTGGGAATGGCAGAAAGCCGAACAAGAATTCAAACGCGCAATAGCCCTTGATCCGAACAACGCCGACGCACGTTCGTTCTACTCGATGTTTCTGGGCTTCGAAGAGCGTTTTGACGAGGCGATAGATCAGGGTGGTCGTGCACTCGCGATTGATCCTCTTTCGAGCCTTATCAACATGAACGTCGGGTGGACGTATTTCTCAGCAGGTCTCTTCGACAAGACACTGGATCAAGTCGAGAAAATGATCGAAGTTGAGCCTGATTTTTACGGCTGTTATTGGTTAAGAGGAGCTATCTATTTGAGCGCAGGAGAATACGATAACGCCGTCAACGAACTTAAGAAAGCGGTATCGCTTGGCGGACGTCAAATTGTTTTGGCAGATCTTGGCGCCGCTTATGGCCTGGCAGGTAGGAATGATGAGGCCAAAGCGGTTCTGGGCCAACTGCTCGAAATGCGACAGCGAGAGTATGTTCCGGCGATCTGCATGGCAAGGATCTATAGCCGAATCGGCGACGATGACCAGGCTATTGATTGGTTGGAAAAAGCATTCGACGAAAAGAATGGTGAGATGGTTTTTCTCAAAGGAGAGATCGACGGGGCAGCCCCAGGTGATTCGCTAAAAAGCCTCGGCAACGACCCTCGAGTGAGCGATCTGCTACAGAAAATGAACCTGCCTTGATACCTTGCTATTTTCCGACATGACAAAAATAACAGGAGAAAAAATGGGTCTTTCAGATGAGAGTGGAATTCGGGAAGCAATAAACCACTACGCTGAAGGAATGGGCGCGGCAAAGGTTGAAATTCTAAAGGAGGCATTTCATCGACAGGCGATACTGTGCGGTTATCTCGGTGACGAAATGATAGCCGCCCCGATTGAAGGATTGTATGACTGGGTAAGTTCGAATCCCGTTCCCGAAATCTTTAACCTCTCGATCCTGGCGATCGAAATTACCGGCCGGGTGGCTACGGCGAAAGTAAGGGAAACAGATTCTTATGGCGACGTGATTGATTACTTTCATCTTTTGAAGGACGGCGATCGGTGGTGGATCGTCAGTAAACTTTGGGATGCCGAAACCGAGTAATAAATACTCGAGCCGAGAAATAGACGCTTTTGAACCATTGGGAAAAGCCCTTGTCCAAAGAGGATTCAGCATCTACGCGACGAAGCTTTGCACAAAAAGTGTACGCGATGATATTGCCGCTGGAAGTTACGTCTCATTTACCCCAACCTTCAGGTTGGGGATCTCGAACCAATTAAACTTAGGAACCAGTTTAATGGTTCCTCTACTTAACAGAATCATGAGCTTGCGTTGATAAACCATTAAAACGGTAACAATATACTTGGCTCATCAATGTCCTACATGCTTCAGAGCCTCTTGCAAAACTCGAATCAGGCTCGGCCCGTGAGCCGCTGACCATCGTGAACTCAAGGAGAGCCCAGTTTCTTACTGGTGGAGCGGCCAGAGCGGCATTGGTGGCGGCAGCTAACCCACTTTTTTAGACGGCTTTTGACCCTGGCGGCCATCTGGGGCACAAACAACTGCTTAGTGATGCGGGTTAGCTAACCAGGCGCAATAACTGGTCGGCGGTCAGGGCGATAATCCCGAACAGCAGACTAGTCATTACTTTGGCAGGACCGCGCACGCGTACCCGCCGGCCGCCGAATTCTTCTTTGAGTCGCGCAAAGACTCTTTCACTGGTAGTGCGTTCCTTATATCGTTGCGCTTCGTGGGGCGCAAATAATTGTTTCTCGGCCCCTCGTCTGGTGTGGCTATCGATGAGCGGCACATGACCCAGGGCGATACTTTTCTCTCTGATCAACCGCGCATCGTAAGCCGAGTCCATCAAGTCATACAGATTGTCGACTCGTTGCGCCGTGAGGGTGGCCAACGGCATAGCCACCTGACTATCGTTGACTGAGGCGGAAGTCAAAATGCAGCTAATCGGAATGCCGCCGTCGGCGACATCCAAATGCAGTTTGTAACCCACCCAGTAGCTGGGATGGCCTTTGCTGTTGCGCTTAGTGCCACAATCACAAACGCAAGGCAAATCCGCCAGCATCTCCGCTAGCGTCATGCTTTGTTGTCGTTCCAGACGGGTCAAAGGTTTGGCTACCACCAGCCCCTTTTTACGCCGGGCTGCTTTTGGCTGAGCCACCACTATTGGCTTTACCTTTTTGACGGCTTTTTCGCGCGCGCTAATCGCCGTCGCATCGCGCGAGATATGGCCCACCAAACGCGGCTTCTCGTACTTTTCCAGCAATGCCTCGTGCACGCGCGCGGGTAATTGGCTCGCGCTAAACTCGGCAAACGCGCGCGAGAACGTCGCCTCGCTCGGCA
>JANNON010000383.1:0-6391 GCA_031399105.1 Blastocatellia bacterium
GCTACCGCGCTACGGTACTGACTGAGACCCACTACATTGATTGAGTTGTCACTGAACCAACCCCTCACTCATATCGCAGTGCAACCAGCGGCTCGACTTTAGTCGCGCGTCGCGCCGGCAGGTAGCAGGCAAATAAGGTCACGACAAACAGAGCCCCGATAACGATTCCGAACGTTGCCGCGTCGGTGGTTTGCACTTCAAAGAGCAGACTACGCAATAACCTCATCAAACCTAGCGCGGCCACCACCCCAACTCCTATTCCTGCCAGCGCCAGCACCAGGCCCTGCTTCAATACCATCTTCAGAATGTCAGAAGGACGAGCGCCGAGGGCAATGCGAACGCCGATGTGGTGCGTCTGCTGGCTAACGGAATACGACACCACCCCATAGATTCCGATCGAGGCCAACAGCAAAGCAACTCCGGCGAAGATGCTGATCAGCAAGGCGGGAAACCGGCGCATGAAAGCAGCCGGCGAGTTGTTGACCAACTGCTCCATTGGATTCACATTGAATATGGCCGCCTCCGATTCCAATGAACGGATCTCGTTGCGAACGCCTCCTACCAAAGCTGTTGGATCTGAGTTCGTTCGAACCACAAGATTTGTTCCCAGACCTCCATTCTGTCGAAACGGATAATAAAGAACTCCCCTGCTTGCCTGGTCCAATCCATTGATGTTCACATCACCCACCACGCCGACGATCTCAACAGGCGGCACTTGCACACCCGCGTAAACCAATCGGCGGCCGACCGGATCGCGAGACCCAAAAACTTTGTTCGCGAGGCTCTTTCCAATAATCACCACCTGTTGACCATCCGGCTTATCGCGTTCGTCGAACATCCGCCCGCCCATGAGCGGAACGCCCAGGGCTTGAAAATAGGTCTCGTTGACGGTGCGGATATTGCACTCTGTCTCCTGGCCCGGCGGCGGTACCGGATCGCCTTCAACGTTGAAACGCGTCGTGTTGCCGGATTGCAGCGGAAGAATATTCACCATACCGGCATTGACTACTCCCGGAAGCGATCGAATGCGATCTCTGAGTTGATCGTAGAACGCTACCTGGCGATTGGTGTCGGTATACTTTGACGCGGGTAAAGCGATGGTCATCGTCAGCAAGTTTTCTGTCTTGAATCCCACGTTAGCCTGCAACAAGCGGAACAGGCTTTTCATCATCAGTCCCGCGCCTACCAGCAGCACCACTGCCAAAGCAATCTCCGTCACCACCAAGCCGTTGCGTAAACGATGGCCCGCGCCCAACGAAACGTTTCTGCCCCCTTCCTTGAGCACCTCGTTGAGATCGAGTCGCGAAGACTGGATTGCGGGAGCAAGTCCAAAGAACATTCCCGTCAAAACAGAAAGAGCAAAAGAGAAACCAAGAATTGTCTTGTCGATACTTAGCGACGTAAGGAACGGGAGTGCATTTAGCTGCGCCTGCGGCAGAGCGCCGACGAGTGCAGAAACTCCCCAACGCGCAACCAATAACCCTGCGGCGCCGCCAATCAGCGACAGCAAAACAGATTCGGTTAGTAATTGCCTGATGACTCGCCAGCGGCTGGCGCCAACCGCAAACCGAATAGCAACCTCTTTCTGCCGGGCCAATGATCGCGTCAGCAACAGACTGGCGACGTTTGCACAAACGATCAGCAGTACAAATCCGACTGCCCCAAGCAAGACCAGCAGAACCGGTTTCACCTGGCCCACGACCTGCTCCTGCAGCGGCACAACTTTCATTCCCGTTCTTGCATGCGATTGGTTGTGGTCCCGCTCGATACGGCTGGCGATGACGCTCAACTCCTTTTGCGCCTGTTCAGCCGTGATACCAGGTTTCAAACGGGCGATGAGATTCGTCCCATGCATGTAACGCCGTGTCAGTTGGTTGTTGGTTGGCTGATACGGCAGCCATAGATCATTTCCCCTGAATGCAAATTTGAAAGTCGCTGGGAGAACACCAACCACGACGTGAGGCTCGCCGTTAAGCGTAAGCGTCTGACCCAGAATTCCCTGATCTCCACCAAAGCGGCGTTGCCAATAGCCATAGGTCAGCACGGTCACCCTTGGCGTTCCGGGTTTGTCTTCCCCCGGTTGAAATGTGCGGCCGACAAGTGGCTCAACGCCGAGCACAGAAAAGAAGTTAGCCGATGCAGAAGGGGCCAGGATCCGTTCCGCCTCACCGCGACCAGTCATGACCGCGCCGCCTCCCGTATAGGCGGCGATTCCCTCGGTCACCTGATTTTGTTGGTAGTCCTGATAGTCAGGATACGAAAACTCGCGCTGCGCGTAGTCGTTCTGAGGAGTCACCTCGAATAGGTGATAAAGGTGTTCGGGCGATTTGTAGGGCAGTCCTCGGAGTAGCGCGGCATCCACCACTGTAAACATGGCCGTGCTTCCGCCGATTCCGAGGGCCAGCGTAATGATCGCAATCAGTGCGAACGCCGGTCTTTTAATTTGAGAGCGAATCGCAAAGCGCAGGTCTTGAAGTAGTTGTTGCATTTGGCAGCTCCTCAGTTATTTGCACGAGTTCATGGAGGTCGGAACCGCGGACCACCAGGACACCACTCAACCAGCAAGAATTGGTTAGGAAACAAGGACAGATCTTCCCCATTTACTCTTGAACACCGCCCAAGCGAAAGAGGTGACAAATAACTAAGAAGAGGCTTCTGCACAAAAGTGCCGACCGGGGGCAAAGAGCAGTAATCAGAACCGCGGAGCGCAGCGACCAGGCCGACTCGGAAGAAGCACGCAATTCACTAGCGTAGTTAAGACATCTTTCAGAACCAGTTGAATTTTTCGCGTCGGCCCGGTCGCTGCGCTCCGCGGTTCTGATTGCTTCGCGCTGTCCAAGGCTTCAACCCGTTAGATTAACGCTGAGAGTATTTAGTTTTTTGTGCAAAAGCCCTACGAAGACTTTCAACCGGACACGTCAGGTTCGAGACTGGTGAGTTGCGGAGTCTCACAGTCAGGAAGGCGGACCCTGTCCCCGCTCAAGCCGGGGGTTCAGGTTCGAGACAGAAAGTTCTCAGCGTCTTGTTATCGATGGGAAGTCCCACTGGAAGGACCAGCTGCATAGACTCGCAAATTTGTGAGCTGAATACTCGCGGGCGCGGCACTGTTGGACGTAATGAACATGCCGAAGCCACCGCTGGTAAGAACGTTAGCATCCGTTAAATCAAACGTGGGCTGATCATCGACAGATACGCGAAGTCTTTCCCCTACCACCTCAACACGCACGCGGTGATAGCCGGTAGCTGTTAATGCCAGATTCTTCAGCGGAAACTCTTGAACTACGGGCCACTTGCCATCCTTAAAGCAAAACAAAGTAGCCACGGGAGTGGCAAATTGTACTCCGACCGCGTAGTACGCGGAGAGACCTCCGTCCGCACCAGGACGACTGCGGAAGAGTAGGCCACCACTTACGCCCGGAGAATTGTTATTGATAATTTCAAACTCAGCCGTGAAGTCGCGTAGATCCAGGTTTCGATACATGACCGGCAAGATGCCTCCAAACTTGCCGGTTAATTGCGCCGCTCCATTTCCTGACTTGAAGTTCAGGTATTGCTTATCGAACAGAGGCACCGCATCGCTGGCCCCACCACCGAAACTGTCTTGAAACAAAAGTGTCCTTGTCGCAACGGGCTTCTCAATAGCGGGCCTCTCGGCCATGCGTCGCCGCGCAAGATCAGCAAAGTGGCCATTCGGGTATTTGTCCAGATACGATCTGAAATCTTTCGGTTCCGTGCTGTTCTTAATCGTGTCCCAATAGGCTAGTTCGAACGCAGCTGGATCCGCCCTGGACACCTGATTGTCATCTACCTTCCCAACCTTTGTGGTTTCAGTCCTGCCCGGAGGGACAGCTACCGCAATCACCAACTGATCTGCTCGATAGCCTCCGATCTCGGCAAAGGGCCGTTGATCTTTGCCCGCGCCCAGATCCGCCAAAACCTGTTTAGGCACGCGCTCCTGCACATACTTCAGCAGATTCGCAAGGGTGACTTCGCCGCGCTCATTCGCCGCCCCGCCCTTGAGCCCTTCGACCAACTCCCAAGTGAAGTAGCCCTGCTGCTTCTCCTTGTACTCGTAGGCGCGCTGGCCCACCGCAGTCGCGTAGAGCGTGGCGAAAGCAGTGACTTCACGATTGCGCACGTCAAAATTGAAAGCACGCACGTACGCAGGCGTCAGCGGGTTGTCTTCATTGCTGCGTCCGGCTGGATCGTTTCGGCAAGCGTCGAGCACCAGCACAACCTGGCCCACGCCCGTCTTGCGAATTCGCTCCTTCATTTGGATCACGTTGACGGCTGTCTGCTCCAACAGATCGACGTCGTTGCTGACTTGCGCGTCGGATGGAAGCAGGAACGCCTGGCCCCCGCGCTCCATGCCGTGGCCTGCAAACGATACGAACAAGAGTCCGTCGGGCTTAACTACCGATGCGAGATTAGAGAGCCGTCGAAGAATGTTGCCGCGCGTGGGCTGTCGCTCTGCTGGTTGATCAGAGGCCAGCAGCATCACTTGATCTGAGGGGAAACCGGCGTAGCGTATCAGCGCATCGGCAATTGCCTTAGCATCATTAGACGAGCCGCCAAGGGTTGTAATCTGGGTGTCGGCGTATTTGTCAACGCCAATGACCAGCGCCCAACGCTTGGCTTTGTTGGGCCAACTCTCCACCGCTGCCGTCTGTTGCAGTTGACGCGACTGATGTGAGTAGTAGTTTTGGGCTGTTTTAGGGTGCGCAAAGACTATCGTGGTAGCAATCATGGAGAGCAACACAACGACCAGCAAGCACGCATTGATTGAGCGGAACTGAGAATTCATGGATGTACCTCAGATGTTCAACGGCGGTGATAATACACCGCTCGTTTCATCGTAGCCATAGACAGTCCGCGATCCTCATCACTTCAACTATGTGTCGTGAGGTCAGTACCACCTCGCGGGGGGATCGGCTTCACTCAACCATCGCGTGTTGAGACCACGGTGATCTCCTTTGATAATGACCTCATGACTCGTTGCTTGAGTACTGGCCGTCCCCCACCCGCTACCGCGAGGTGGTACTGACCTCATGACTCCAGCAGTTCACTGGCCAGCCAACGCACCACTGTCGGGGCGAGCTGATTGTTGACTTTCCAAACACTCATTAGTAAAACCTGTTGCCACACTGCGTTCGCAGACTATCAATCGAGCTTCCCTTTTCAGGAGATAAATCATGAGACTCTTATCAACAGCCTTGCTACTCATCTCTCTCGTGGCCCCTGCCCTTGCGCAAACGACCTGGGATCCGGAAATGCAAGTGAAACTTAAAGCCGTGGGCACGCCAAGAGTCTCGCCTGATGGTAAGCGGATTCTCTACACGGTTTCTGACGCCGTTACGACGCCAGATAAGAGCGAGTTTGTTACTCAGATTTGGCTGGGCACTATTGCAACTAAACAGAACCAGCAAATTACTTTCGGTGATAAATCTTCCACCAATCCGCAATGGTCGCCAGACGGGAACTGGATTGCATTCACCTCCAACCGCAAGGACAACAAGAATAATCTCTATCTGCTGAACTTGAACGGTGGCGAGGCCGAGCCTTTAACCGATGTGAAGAGCGGAGTCGGAAGCTTCGCCTGGTCACCGGACGGTCGCTCTATTGCTTTTACGATGGCCGATCCAAAGAGTGAAGATGAAGAGAAGAACGACAAGGCCAAAAATGATTTTCGCTGGGTTGATGAGAATCTAAAACTGTCGCGTCTCTACGTGCTCTCGCTGCAGAAGGACGCAAACGGGAAACGCGAGCCGCGTAAACTTACTACAACTAACTACAACGTAGTCGATCTTGATTGGTCACCGGACGGTTCGCGGTTGGCTTTCAGCCACGCGAAGACGCCGATCGCGAACGACTGGACCACTTCGGATGTTTCCATCGTCGAAGTTGCCACGGGCAACGTTAGGGGCCTGGCAAACACTCCCGCTGCCGAAAGTAATCCTCTGTATTCACCGGACGGAAATTCGATCGCTGTCCTCGCAAGCGATAACCCGCCGCGCTGGGCGCAAAGCGGCTTAGTGCAAATCTTTCCCGCCAACGGCGGAACACCAAAGAGTTTGGTTGCTACGTTCGACGGTCAACCGAATATCGCCGGATGGTCTGCCGACGGAAAGCGCATCTTTTTTACTGAAGCTAAAGGGACGGCAACACAAATTTCAGCGCTTGACGTGGCAGCCAATCGCATCGAGGAAATAAAAGTTACGCCGGCCGTCTATTCCGCAGTGGCGCTCAACCGGTCCGCCACCACCTTCGGCTTTGTCCGCCAAACTTCCGACACTCCGGGCGATGTCTTTGTGGCTTCCGTATCTGATTTCACGCCTGTCCAAATCAGCCGTGCCAATGCAGATGCAAAGTTGCCGCCCCTCGGCCGGACCGA
>JANNON010000393.1:0-2216 GCA_031399105.1 Blastocatellia bacterium
CAGCTTTTTCATTCGAGATATTCAACAAACGCCTTTCCGGATCCCACAGATTATTGTTGAGCGATTGATGCATCACCATTCCAATGAACGCGCGGACGACGATGGCCGGATCGACTTTAATAATGGCTCCATCACGCTGCCGAGTCCGGATATAGCTGCCGAGAAACTCATACACTCGTCGCACAAACGTCTCAAAGAACATCTGTGCCAGCTCATGTTGTTCGAGCGCCGAATGCAGCAGCAGACGCTGAAACTCGGGATCGGCCTCATGATGCTTTAGTGCTCCTAACGCCAGCCCTTCAAATACTGCGTAGTCGTCTTTGCGCGACAACGCTTCCGCCACCATCTGCGCCGGATCTATCGGCCCGCCGGAGCAGGCTTTGTGATCGAGAATCGCGTCATAGAGATCTTTTTTGGTGGCGAAATGGCGAAATACCATTGCCTCAGACACTCCCGCAGCCTGGGCAATCTCCTTGGTGGTGGTGCCGCGAAACCCTTGTTGAGAAAAAAGACTCACCGCCACGCGCACAATTTGCAGGCGGCGTGCTTCGCCGGCCATCCGGGTCCCAGTCACGGCCGGCAATAGGTTTTTCTGAATGGTTACCTCTTCTCTAGCCAATCGCTCACTCTCCTGAATTCCCGTACCAACATTTTCTAGAAGTAAGTACTTACTTACCATCGAGGTTTGATACGTGTCAAGCGGGGAAAAGTTCGGGGGAACCAGGGGTCTCAGGGCTCAGGGCTCAAGTCTCAGGTCTCAGGACTCAGGGGGCTCAGGGCTCAGAGCCTGAGACTCCTGAGACCTGAGACCCCGAGAACTTCGCGGTGAATTTTTCTCACCTTCTTGTTGCAAAAAGGTACAAGTGCTCGATACCAAAAGATCGGGAACCGTACAAAGAAACCCTATGCAACCAGCCGAAAAGTCGCAAAGTTCGAAAACCAAAGTTCAAAATACAAAGTTCAAAGCTCTCCTCACCCGGCACATCGATTGCTCAGATAACATTTTGAAAATTTACGTCTTCAAACATTTCGTAACTGAACTTAACTAGAAGGAGATACAACATGTCACAGAACAGAACAGATTTTGGTGGAACCTCTTCGACCGGCACGACCGGCGGTTCGCAGTCGGGAACTGACCAATCAACATCGCCACGAACTACTACCGGAACCGGCGCCGGCTCTGCCGCAGGGACGGCTACCGGCTTTGCACATACCGCTCAGGAGTACGGCGAGAAAATAACCGACGCCGCATCACAAGCCAAAGATTTCGTTTCCGATAAGGTCGCGGTTGTTGGCGAGAAACTCAAAGACCTCCAGAACGCAGACATCGGTCAGGTAGCCGAAGACGCGAAGGAATACGCGCGCAAAAATCCCGGCCAGGCAATCTTGATTTCCGCCGCCGCTGGATTGCTGCTCGGACTAATTCTCCGCGGGCGCCGCTAATCCAGCCTGTCGAACTTGAAAGGGGGCTAAACAATCATGGCAGCACCAAAACAAGCACTAACTCCGTCGGAGGTATCCGCGGCGACACATCCAGCGCAGGTCGATCATGACGGCTTGCCGGCACTCGTCGGCCGGCTCGGCGACGACGTGATGCAACTTGTCGATTCCAAGATTTCCTTGCTGAAGGTCGAGATCAAGGAAGAAGTGAATCAGTTCGTCAGGGCGGGAATTATGGGTGCCATGGCGGGCGCCATCGCCGTGATTGGATTTGCCATCCTCAACGTTGCGGTCGCATTGGGGGTATCCACCTTGTTTGCCAACGTGGATATCTCTCAACCGGCCAGGTACGCGTTGGGCTTTGCCATCACGGGAGTCTTCTACCTGATCGTCGGCGCGATCGTGATTTCGATTGTTAAGAACCGCTTAGCCAAAGTGGACGTCGTGCCCAACCGGACGGTGGAGGAATTCAGAAAGGATAAACAATGGCTCAAGAACGAACTCTAGGAATTGCGGGAGCACGAGACGATCGGCGTGAAGGCGATGATCCCTCGAAGGCGGAATTACAGCGGCGCATGGAGGAGGCTCGCGAGTCGATCTCAACCACAGTGACTGAGATCAAAGAATCGGTGGCTCAGCAAGTTGAGACCGTTAAGGACGCACTTGATTGGCGCGAGCACTTTAAAAAACAACCGGTTGCCTGGAGCGTTGGCGCGATGGGTGTTGGGTTCGTGACCGGGTACTGCATCGCCGCTACAGTCAAGGGTGACAAGCAC
>JANNON010000205.1:0-2071 GCA_031399105.1 Blastocatellia bacterium
TGTAATCTGCGTAATCTGTGGATTCAAGACTTCCGCTTCGATTCAAGAACCGGAACCACCACAAACTCAACCTTCACCGAGTCCATCGCCTTCGCCTTCACCTTCTCCATCTCCATCACCGACGCCAGTCACGGGCCTGCATCAATGGGGCGCCGTAACGCTATTCCATGGTTTGCCATCCGATCGCGTCCGCGCCATCACGCAAGACAGCGATGGTGTGATGTGGTTTGGCACCGAAGGCGGACTCGCAAAATTCGATGGGCGCCGCACACAGGTTCTCAAAGATCCGGCGCTGCCCGGAACGCGCGTGCTGGCATTGAAGAAGGATGAGGACGGCGTACTGTGGATTGGAACCGATGCCGGTGCTACTCGGTTAATCGGCGGCCAACTCAAGATCATTAACGAAGTTTCCGGCAATGCGATCAGCGTAATTATGATTGCCGAACGCGGACGAGTGTTGCTGGCCACTGAACAGGGCAACGTTTTCGAATGCACTTCAAAACAGGACGGTGCTTTGCACGTACGACCCTTGTTAGCGACGCCATTGCAAAGTGCGGATAGAGATCAGCCCGGCCCGCTCGTGATCACCAGCCTCACAATTGCCGATGGCAAACTGATCGCCGGCTCGCTGAGTCGCGGACTGATAGCTATCGAAAACGGTTCCGCCACGGAGATTCAGGATCGCCGCACCGGCTATTTCATTCGCGCGCTGGCTACTGACAACAAAGGCCAACTCTGGGTCGGAGCACGGACTCGCCGGGAGGAACCGGCTGTGTTCTTCGGCGCGCCGGGTGATCTCAGAAAGAGCGAGGCGCCGACCGGCCCGGTAGCAGTAATTCAACCAATCGGCGACACGATCTTCATCGGCACTGATGGTCGCGGTGTGTTTCGTTTTTCCGGTGAAGAGGCTGAACGATTCACGTTTGACGGCACTGAGGGTGGACTGCGTTCTGATCGCGTCTACGCGATCTTCGCCGACCGCGAGGGAGTTATCTGGTTTGGCACGGATCGCGGCGTATCTCGTTTCGATCCGCAAGCACCGCGCGTGGAAGTAGTGGGTACTAATCCCGAAAGCAATTTTGTGCGCACGATCTTCCAGGCTTCCGATGGACGCGTACTGGCCGGGACTAATCGAGGACTATTCCTCTACGACGAGAGCAATCGCAGTTACGACAGTAACGCTGTACTGTCACGCAACATCATTTACTCGCTGCATGAAGACAACGCGGGTTATTTGTTCGCCGGCTCGGCCAGCGGTTTTTTCGTCAGCCAGCGGCGGTTAGTGGACACCTCCGTGACAAGTCTCGGGTTTACACGATTGGAAGCGAGCTCGGGAAACGCCGATGCCGCCGGCAGTGTGCGGGCGATTACGACTTTTCGCGACGCTACCTATTTCGCGAGCTTCAGACGCGGTGTTCAGGCCTACCAGAACGGACGTGTGCGAACCTTTTGGCCAGGAGAGATCACTGCCGAGGTGATCAGCCTGTTTGCAGATGGGGATAAGCGTCTGCTGATCGGCACGGCCAAAGATGGCGTGCTCTCCTCTGACGGCCAGAACGTGATCACAGTTCCTGAGTTCGACCAATTCAAGGGCGCAGCAGTCAGAGCGATTACTCGCACCGCGGACAGCACGCTCTGGCTCGCCACGAGTCGCGGGCTCTACTCGTGTCGCGAAGACAATCAATGCTCGGTCGCAGCCGCAGTTGACGCGCGCGCCTTGGTTCCGAGCCGTGCCGGAGATAACGCTTCAGTATGGTGTGCGACAGCCGGTAACGGGCTATTGAAAGTAGTTATCGACGCGGACGTGGGCCCGGTCGTTTCCCAAATCGATTCCGAACAAGGTCTCCCTTCGCAGAACATTTTTTCGGTAGCGGCCGAGGGAAACGATCAGACGGTCATCATCGGTACAAACCGTGGCGTGGTGCGGTATGGGCCAGGCCACACCAAACCGGCCCTATATGCCGCGCGCATTGTGAGCAAACGTGTTCACCAGCCCGCAGAGTTGCATGCGGGATTGAACCTCGAGTATCCGCAAAACAGTCTGTTGTTGGACGTCGCGGCGATCAGCAGA
>JANNON010000245.1:0-2517 GCA_031399105.1 Blastocatellia bacterium
ACGCTACCGCGTGACGGTACTGACTTCACGTTAATCCACACGCAGACGCGAACACGAACCCTGACCAACCAAACCTTCGACATCGCAATCATCGGTGCAGGCGTGTTCGGCGCCTGGACGGCCCACCGCTTCGCGTTGACCGGCGCCAAGGTGGTTTTGATCGACGCTTATGGGCCGGGAAACAGTCGCGCAACCTCGGGCGGCGAGTCTCGGATGATTCGCATGGGATATGGGCCGGACGAGATCTACACGCGCATGTCCCAACGCTCGCTGGTGTCATGGAAAGAACTCTCGGCTCAAGCGCCCGCGCCACTCTTTCTTCCAACCGGTATTCTCTGGTTGGCCCAGCCGCAGGATTCCTACTCTGAAGCGACGCTCTCAATTCTGAAGAGCTGCGGCATTCGTTTCGAGAAACTTGATTCGGCTGAACTTGCCACGCGTTATCCGCAACTGCGGTCGAGCCCGTCCACATGGGGTATTCTCGAACCGGATAGCGGCGTCCTGATGGCACGCGAGGCGGTGAAATTCGTAACTGCAAAAGCACGCGCCGCAGGAGTGACCTACGTCCAGGAGCGAATTGTCTCACCCGAAACCACGAATAAGACCTCCGCGCTTGCCTCAGTCGAAACAACGTCAGGCAATACGCTTGTCGCAAAGCAGTTCGTCTTCGCCTGTGGCCCATGGCTGCCCAAACTCTTCCCGGAAGTGTTAGGTGATTTGATTCACGTTACGCGCCAGGAAGTATTTTTCTTTGGCGTCCCCGCCGGCGATGACCGCTTCAACGCCGAACAACTGCCCGCCTGGATCGACTTCAACTTGCTTGTCTACGGACTACCGAATCTCGATCACCGCGGTTTGAAGCTGGCCATCGACGCGCATGGTCCAGAATTCGATCCTGACACTGGCGATCGCGTCGTCAGCTTAGAAGGAATTGCTGCCGCTCGATCGTGTCTCGCGAAACTTTTTCCCGCGCTGGCAGATGCTCCCGTCACAGAGACGCGTGTGTGCCAGTACGAGAACACCGCGAATGGCGATTTCCTGATCGACCGCCACCCGGCACTCGAGAATGTTTGGCTGGTGGGAGGCGGCTCTGGTCACGGATTCAAACACGGACCAGCAGTCGGCGAGTACATCGTAGATTTAGTCTCAGGTAACGGGAGCATCGAACCACGCTTTTCACTCGCAGCCAAAAACAGAGAGCGTAGCCGAGCGGTTTTTTGATCGACCAGAGTGTCTGGCTTTTCATCCCTTGGGGTGTCTGGCCCTAAATAACGTTCCAAGCCTGAATCACCGAAATCTGCGTAATCTGTGGATTGTGTTAGAGTTCACTCGTTGCCGTTACGAGTTATTCCCACCGTTCTCTCTTTCGCAGGAGACCAAAATGCAGAACCTTCGTCATCGAGCAGGTTATGCGCATCAACGTCTTTTCATTACGTTTTCCCTACTGTTAGTCGTTCTCACCTTGCCGGCGAGTTCTGCGCTCTTGGTATCACCCGGTGCAGCCGCTTCCGCGGCCGAGTGTGACTGCAGCCATCTCGAGGATTTGCAACTCGAACTTCGAAACGCGATAAAACTGCAGCAGGCTTTTACGGCAAAGATTGCCGAGTTGCGAGCCATGAGCAACCGCGAAAGCGCAGCCATAGCTTTTGCAAACTTTGCGCAAAGCGTGTCGACCACCGTAACACGACCAACAGGCGACAAAGGCCCAACCTCAATCGACTACACATCCGTGGGCGACGGTATCTCTCCTGATGATCGCGGGGAGGTGAAAGCATTGGGAGGACAAGACCTATGCGCGAAGAGCGATGGTGCTAAATTAGACCTGCGAAACCTCGATAGCGGTGCCGCGTGTGCGGGAATTGCTCAGGCTGTCCACGCACATGAGGACTATCATCAGCAACAGTGCACTCGCCTCACCTACATGGTCTATCGCGACAAGCACGCCGCCGACCGTGCCGCGGAAGAAGCGGCTGCTTATGGCGTCCAAATCGCCTTCCTCCGCGCAGAGATTGCGCGTGTGTTGCAAAAATCAAAAGTCCGGTTCGAAGCCGTCGGCAATTCGCGCACGAAGGTTCCGGCAAATCCTCTCTACTCCACAATCACGGTCGATACTGTGTCAAAGATTCAGGCAAACCCAGTGGCGGCATCCAGCGAGACGATAAAATTCGAAGGGCAGGGCGAGCACACACTGAATGCCGGCGTTGACGGCAACTGCAAGATCACTAATGGCGTGCCTTATACGGTGGCAGCGAAGGGCGGAATCGAGACTGACGGGCTCGACGCGAAGCTGCGTTACACAATTGAAGGCACCTCGCCGAGCATAGGTATGAAGTGCCAGATTGGACCAGGAACCGGCTACGGAATGTCTGTACCGTTGACCATCAAACCCGATCGTGATGCGATAGCTGATCTGCCGCTGCGCAATGGCGCCGAGTTAATCGTGGACCAGGCAAAATCTGACGGCGCAAAGTTATTGGCACAGGGCGGAGTGACGCTCACAGGCACAGTAACCTATCG
>JANNON010000273.1:0-7592 GCA_031399105.1 Blastocatellia bacterium
GATAGACTCTTGATCGCGCTGGGGGCAGCGGTTTCGCGGAGCGTAGACCACTCGCCGATTGTAATCATCGGAAACGAAGCAACCGGCGAATGGACGCGCACGTATGGGCTGGCCAAACCGTCACAGTTGGTCGCGTTGATATTGAAGGTGAGGGAAGGAACGCCCGTTGAGGCTTTGAACAAGGAGACGCAACGAAGATGAAACCGCGATTCCGCACCGCGAGGACGCTTGTCTTCGCAGTCATCTCCCTGGCAGTCATCTGCTGGTCCGCGCGTCCCAGTATGGCGCAGGGGTCGCCGCCAACGGCTAAGAGCCCGGGTTCCGCAAATCAGCGCCCGGCGCCGCCTGCTCCAGCTTCATTGCAAACCGCGGTGCCCAATCCAGCGACGCCGGCTTCGCCGGCGGCCAAGTACTTCTCCGATGTCGAGTTGATAAATCAGGACGGTCAGAAGCTGCGTTTCTACAGCGATGTCCTGAAAGGCAAGGTTGTGATCATCAACACGTTCTTTGCAACCTGCAATGGTGTATGTCCGCCGATGAACAGGAATCTCGAGAAGATACAGGAAGCACTCGGGGATCGGCTCGGGAAGGACGCTTTCATCGTTTCAATCAGCGTCGATCCAGAGATGGATACGCCGCCTCGGCTTAAATCCTATAGTCAACGGTTTCATGCGCGTCCCGGGTGGACCTTCCTTACTGGAAAAAAGGAGAACCTCGACTGGGCTCTCTACAAACTGGGCCAGTATGTCGAGACGAAAGACGCTCACTCGACCATCGTCATCATTGGCAATGAGCCCAAGGGTCTTTGGAAAAAGGCCTTCGCTCTGGCCAAGCCCGATGAACTCATGAAAATTGTTGAAGACGTCCTGAATGATCGATAGCTGATGCGCGAGAGGCGCCGTCCTTAAAATTAGACGGCACCAGCGCGCACAACAGGAGAAACTAATGAGACGACTAGTCCTCATGCTGCTGGGTTGCGCCATTGCCGGCACGCCTGTGACCTGGGCCCAGACTGCAGACCCGATCAAGAGTCCCGCCGCAACCGCAACAACTCAAGTCAGCTCACCTGGTGCGCCTCAGTCAAACAAAGACCTGGACTGTGGCTGCGAGTCGCAAGTCTTGCCCGAGGCGCTCGCGATAGTTAACGGCGCACGAATAACTCGTCAGGAAATTGAAGAGTCGCTAAGAGAGCCCATAGCGAAACTTAAACGCGAGGTCATCGAGGCGCGCAAGAAAGAGCTCGACCTCCAGATAAATTCGAAGCTGGTGGCCACCGAAGCGAAGCGGCGGTCGGTCAGCATCGTCAGCCTGCTGGAGTTAGAAGTACTGGCGAAAGTTAAGGAACCGACCTCGTTGGAAGCTCAAACTTTCTTCGCTCAGAACAAGGATCGCATTCGGGGTGATTTCAATGATGTCCGTAATGACATCGTCGGTTACCTGCGTCAGGAGCGCGAGACCGAGGAGGCAAGAAAGTTTGCCGAAAAACTGCGCGGAGACGGGAAGCGGGTACAGCTGGTGGCAGCCACAACACAAGAACCAAACCGCGAGCGCGTCCTGGCGATTGTTGATGGCAAGCCGATCACTGCCGGCGACATTGAGGATTCATTGCGCCCGCTGGTCTATGCAATTCAGGAGCAAGTGTACCGGTTACGAAAGACAGAACTTGACCTCCGCATCAATGACACCCTCCTGGAGCAAGCGGCACAAAAGCAAAGCGTAACTACTGCCACCGTGCTTGCTGCTGAAACCAGGACAAAGAGCATTACGGAAGAGGACGCGCGCGCTTTCTACGCGCAAAACAAGGATCGAGTCAGCGGCGATTTCCTGCAAACGAAAGACACCATTATTCGTTATCTGCAGGAAAGTGAGTTGCGGCGCGCTGAACTCGCCTTGGTAGAAAAGTTACGCGCCGCTGCGTCGATTGAGACATTCCTCTTGGCACCGAAACAGCAAACAGCAAACAGCAAATAGCAAACAGCCAACAGCAAACAGCCAGATCGGGATTGTCGAATCTCAGATAATCTGAGATCTCAAATAGTCTCAAAATCTCAGATCTCGGTCTCAAACTTCCAGAGGCAAAACCAGACTAGCTCCGCTTAAGATTCAACGTCTGGCTGTTCGCTGTTTGCTGTCCGCTGTCCTCTCTTCGCCACTTCACGGGCGATAGAAGATTGTCGTGACCCTCATCGTCCAATCGCCTGACCTCGTTCCGCCGAATGGCACTTCGCATTTCACACCCAGAAACAACCTACGTGTCATCACCCGGCCCGCACCGAAACCAATGCGGAAATCTGTCCGGTTGCCATTCTTCCAATTGGTTCTTGATTCAGCATCAGCCTGGATCACCCAACGCCTGGCCGGAATGTAGTTGAGGGTAGGATTGACGAACAAAGCATGAACGTCCGGCCGATCACCCACGCCTGCGACTGAGGTGAAATTCTGAAACTTCACCATGAAGAATCCCCTCTTCCGCCGCAGGAACCATACTGGTACTGCCAGCGGCGCGACTTGCCATTTTCCAAAGCCAAGGGTGCGGTGAGTTGCAGTAGGAATCACTACACCTGTCCCGACGACGAACGCGAATTTACGAGTAAGGTAAGGAATGAAGAGGGCCTGACCATAGATATCGCCAAGACCAGTATGAGTTTCTGATCCCAAATGCGTGGTAGTAATCGGGACATCGGTACGCAGCAGATAACCATTGCGGCCACCCCCACGCTTTCCCTTTAGCACGACCGCATCCTTACGCAAGACAACTCGGTTGTTCCAACTGCCGTTCATCAGATTTCGGTACTCTTCTCTCACGCTGAAGAAGACCGCGCGAGTGGGATCATCATCCGCGCTGGCCTGAGGTTCCGGTGATGGCGATGATGAGGGGGTCTGGGCCAGCGTCGAGCTGGAATACGAAACGAAGAGCGCTACAGCGGCGAGCGGTAATGCGATTGAGGAAATGCGTCGCGTGATTTTGGTTAGTGGCACGACTAGATCTGTTCGCCTTCACCGACCGGTTCCGCGCTCGTTCTGATGTTGGCTATATTGCCGGGACGGACTTCAAATTTGACATAGACTGGTTTTTCGTTACGTAGCAAGTCGAGCACCTTGGTGTAGTCTTCGGCGAGGTAGTGGCAGGAGATGTAGCCGCTTCCTTTCTGGGTATCGGCCACGGGCATCGTTGCCGTGCTGTGATGGAAATACGCTGCGCCAATTAGAGCATCCTCATCATTTCGCAAACCAATGATGGCTCGATATGGATAGCTGGCTACATTCTTTCCACCAGCGTAGTAAGCCACGTCATATTTCTTTATCTCGATGATTGCCACTTGGAAAAACTCCTTTGTCTAATTTTTTGCAGGTCAGAAATTGTGGCTGGTGATGCAGTTTGCTCGTTCGCGATTCGATCAGGTGTCATGAGGTTAGTACCACCTCGCGGTAGAGACCGTGTGAAAACTAAAACGGAGTGGCATGAAGTCAGTACCGTAACGCAGTAGCGTCGGGTCCCGCTCAGCGCATCTCAACTCCTGATGATTTTTGAATCGCTCAGTAAATACCCATTGACCCGTAGATTCGTGGTTGGAATCGTAGACCCGACGCTACTGCGTTGCGGTACTGACTTCATGCCACTCCGTTCTAGTTTTCACACCGTCTTCTTAGCGGGTGGGGTGTTGTGTTGAGTCGAGCATAAAATCCCGAAGAACGCGTTGCTGCGCCCCACCCGTTACCGCGAGGTGGTACCGACCTCATTACTTTTACGCCGCATTCCATTTACAGAGTTCAAACTGCATCAGTACCGGGGTCTTTACGCCCGCGTGTTTCATGAGAAGTATGCTGGGGACATCCAAACCTTCTTCGCCTGCAAATTACTGAAACCGCAAGTTAACGGTTGAACGATTGTTGGAGATCGACCAAGGGTTGCTGTTTCAGCTGGATGATGCCCATCCGCGAGTGGGAGATGTCGAAGACTAAAACGATGACGACGGTAATGAGCAGTGGCAGGAACAGACTGCCCAGTTTCGATCGCGCTCCTTCCGCGCCAGCAGCATAACTAGTCGTGACACAGCCGAACACCGCAACAATCACCAGCAAGAACCACACGCCACCGGGGATGCCAGAACGCATCGCGGCAATGCGTTCTGCGTCGGTGTCGATGACCTCGTTGAGAGACTCGATGAAGGTTGCGGTTATGTCGTTCGGTGCTTCCTTCGCCGCATCGGTGGCATGTTTCCAGAGCTCGGTCTGGATCTCCCCAGTCAATTGCATACCCTCCGCTAGCTTGGCCGGGTCATCGACCAGCGGCCCATATTTCAGCCGGACATCCACATAGCGCCGCAACAGATCTTTGACTGGAGCGTGGTGTGCCTCGGGCAGAAGCGACGCGCGCAGGTAGGTAGTCCCGACAGCGTTGGCCTCTTGAACGATCAGTCCGCGCCGCGTCTCGTATCGTTCAACACCCATTGCGAAGGTGAAGCCGAGTAGCAGCCCGAGCAGACCGAGAGAGGCGGCCTGAATAGCGCCAATCTGGCCCTTGCGTGCGTGATCCTTCGCCAGGTACAAACGCAAGCCTAGTCGGAAGCCCAGCTCACCAAACCCGAGCATTAGCGCCAAGAGTAGCAAGAAGACGGCCAACTCGCTTCCGGAGATTGCACCAACAATTTTTTCTATCATAGTTGAGCCACTGCCGCTGACATCTGTTAGGCGCAGCCATTTTGAGGATAACAATATACTTGGCTCATCAATGTCCGACATGCTTCAGCTTGTCGTCTTGATTGGTAACTCTCAATGTGGGACGTCACCAGTAATATCATTGCTTGAGGGTCGTAAATCTCGACGACAAGCTGATGAAGCATGTCGGACATTGATGAGCCAGGCCGACCTTAACGAAGGCTGCGAAGTCGTCGATCGTGCAGCATCGTTCCTACTTTGCTTTCACCGGATACTTCTTAAAGATCTTTGCGATGCTCTTATTGATCGGCTTGGTAACAAGCTTCGCATCCGCCATCGGATTGGCGCTGGGTGCTCGCTGCAACACTTCACTTGCCGTGCCGCGAAAAACCACCCGGTTTGTTTTGTTATCGAAGAGATCAATCAACAGCGTGCCGGTCGTAACGTCCCACATTGAGGTCGCCGCGATCGGCATGATTCCGATGTACGAAGGATTGACTGTGTAGCCGAAGTGAACGTCGTCGACGCGCAGGTTAGGACCATTCGCAGCGAGATAAGAGATGCGCAGGTCTCCGTCGGTTTCTACTTTTGCAAGTCCTCTTGCGGTGAGCTCGCGTACCAAGGCTTCCATGATGAGCTTGTTCACGAATGGATTGCGCGCCCCGTTTTGGTCCGGAATCATGAAGGTCTTGTAGTTTGAAAAATTAACGTTCTGGTCGTAACCAGCGGATGTCTTTTGCGCAGCCGCGGTGGGTGAAAGTGCGAACGCTAGAACGATCACGCTCATAATGCTCAGGGCAGATCTCATTTTTTCTCCTTCCAAACTGCTAACGGGCAGGTTCATTCGGCGACAAACTTAAGTTGAAACTTTCTCTTTGCCGCGGTACTCATGCCTTCTACTGACATGTTGGCGATTGATTTCCCATCGGGCTTGAGAAAAAGCTTCCCGGAACCTTGCGACGTGCCTTCGTTTGTTCCGCCGGTAATTGTCAAATCAATACCCTTGCTCAGATCAGCGGGAGCCGACCATTTGCACGTAACAAACAGTTGGAGATCCGTCACCACCGTGATTTCGCCCGTGCCATCTTCCTTCAACTTCACAACTACAAAGCTGACCTTGAACTCCTCTTTGCCGACTTTCAAGGTGCCCTCTCCCTTTGCGTTGGCAAGGAGAGATGTAAGCTCAGGCGGCGCCGCCAGATTCGGTATTGCCAGCAGAGACAAGAGAGTGATGACGCCGATAAGTCGATTGATTTTCATAAGAACCTCCCTTTCGCAATTCAAAGAAAGACCATTTAGATATACCTGCCGGGAGACGGCGCTGGTAACTGTCAGTTCATACAGTGCTTCCGCATCAGAACCGCCTATGGCGGATCCGCCAATGCTGTGGCGATAAAGTCAGTACCGTAGCGCGGTAGCGTCGGGTCAACTATCCGCAACGGTACTCGCCGTAGTGATAAGACGCTATGGTCACCCAGATCGTGGCTTCCGCAGCGGGACGTGTCGCTAGCGCGTTGCGGTGCTGACTTCCGTCTAAAACAGCAGCTTCACGACACCTTTGAGAATAACCTCCAACGGCATGGCCAGTAGCGCAATAGGCAAGAAGGGGAGCATTGCAGACACGCCGATCGGACCAATCAAGTCCCTCAAAGTGAACGGCACCTCTCGCATCTCGGAAACGTTTGCGGCCACGGAAAAGAGGTCTGTGGTTGCGGAGAAGTCCTGCATCTCCAACGCCGTCCCACTCACGCCCCGCTTACCATATATCCACTTGTCCTCGAACTCCACCCCCACTGCCCTGGCCAGGGCGCCGTATTCGAAGGTGCCACGCGTTTTGGTTTCGCGAAGCTTCTTGATAAAAATTGTCAGTGGACCAGCGAACAGGATCACGAGAAACACCAATAGACCAATTACGAGATTTTTGAAGTCCATTGGTTGCTGGCGTTGATGCAGCTGCCGGTTCGCTATAGAACCGGCTACAACGGCGCCGCACGCAAAACTGATCAGCCGAAAGCCGCGAAGTGACGTGGTGACAAACTTCAAACCGCCGACCTTATCCGGATGGCCCGGAACCAGACGCAGGTCAAGCCGGCTCATCAGAAAAAGAAAACGCGACCAAAGTACCAACCGCCAAAGCCAGGCGAAGAAAATAATAAGCAACAAAGGCAAACTTACGAGGGCATGCCACAAGCCGGCCGGTGATAGTCCCAAGCCGGTCAATCCTCCGCTATGCCACGGAACAATCGTGTCCCTGGCAAGAAAAAGAGTGAGGCCCGCCACAATCACGTAGACCAGCACAACCTTCGCGATATCGCCGATGCTGGAACCGAGCATGCGTCGAGTCGAATTCACAGCAGTCTGAAAACGATCTCTGTCTGGTTCGGTGACAAGACCTGACGTGATGAAATGACCAACGATTCTGCCAAGCCGCGGAATGCACTCAGCTTCGGCGAAGATCAGCGCCGGTACCGCTATCAGAAAACGCGTATGAACGGCGATGTCAGAAAAAATGACCTTGCTGACTCATCCGCTGAAATCAGGTACTGAGCTCCAGCAATGACCGCCAGCGGCACCCAACCAATCAACACCGCAATCAATGTACGCTTAGCGGCTTTGGGGCGAGTGCCAGGCTTAGCGAGTCTCAGCGATCGTTCCCAACGCAGCAGTGGCCCGCCCTCGAATAATTCCTGGTCATCATTTTGGGTGCCACTCATAGCTTAATCTTCCGATAATGCGATTACCTCTGCTCAACGGCCTTGCACTGAAACTAAATACTCGACGGTAAATCTGGGGTGAAGCCCTGGACAGGAGCAAAGCAATCAGAACCGCGGAGCGCAGCGACCGGGTCGATTCTGAAGAAGGTATTGACTAGCGAAGTGGAGATCTCTTTCAGAACCAGTTGAATTGTTCGCGTCGGCCCGGTCGCTGCGCTC
>JANNON010000274.1:0-3840 GCA_031399105.1 Blastocatellia bacterium
CATTCCATTCAATGCCAGTCTGCATAAACGTGCAGGCGAAAGCGCAATCGTGAATCGCCTGCACGTTTATGCAGACTGGCATTGAATGGAATGGCCAACAGCAGCGCGGAGACTATGGCTGCAGTAATTAATCCATTTGCCAAGCCGGGTACGAGACCAAGCACCTGGTTCAAAGGCCGCTCGTGAACATCCTCTGGCAACCGGCGCAGCAGCACATAACCGAGCAGGTGCACCAGTACTCCGGTGACAAGGGCTATCAGAACGAACGCGAGTGGTTGCGCCCACGTATGAGATACAAAAGGCACGAGCCAGCGTGCTACCGGTTGATAGAAACGAAGTCCGGCGAGCAGACAAAGAATCCAGCCCACGAGATCGAGCACGCCCAGAATAAAGCCGCGTCGATAACCGTTGAGCACACTCAACAGCACGATCAGCGCCAGAACGACATCGACTATGTTGAAAGAAGTCATACAACACTCAACTACGAAGGCTAGCCGCGGATTTACGCGGATGAAACGATCTGAAGATAGAATAATCGGCCGGACTGTCTCATCTTCCTCAGCTCCATATGATCCGCGTTAATCCGCGGCTAAGAAAGTCGGGCCCACTCCGAACGTTTTGCCTGATCATGGTTTCTTGTTTTCGATCATGAGAGCCGCCACCAGCGCGCTTCCCAACGCCATTAGCGCTGCGATGATCATAATCAAACGAAAGCCAGCTACAAATGATTCCTTAACCGCGCGCTCAACTGCTGCTTGCTTCGCGGAATCGAGATCCTTCGGCACTTCCAATCCCGCCAGTTTTATTCGCTGGTCATAGATCGCCGCGCGCGTGACGACGGGCATATCAATGCTGTTCAGCCGCTGTTGGAGTTCCCGACTGAAGACTTGCAGCATCACTACTCCCAGCACTGCGATCGCCAACAATCCGGCTGCACGTGAGACGGCATTGTTTACTCCCGATGCCACGCCCGCCTCTTCTTCTCGAACAGAACTCATCACAGTGGTCGTTAGCGGCGCGACACTGATCGCCATTCCGATTCCTAAGACAGCCACTCCCGGAAAGTATCCGATCCAGTAGCCGGCGCCTACACCCGGCAGCGCAAGTAGCGCATGGCCCATCGCCGTGATGATTGGCCCAACAATCAGCGGCGGCCTTGGCCCGTAGCGCGCAATCAAGCCACCCGACCAGCGAGACAACGCAAACATAATGATTACGAAAGGCAACAAAGCTGCGCCACCCGCCGTCGCTGAAAATCCCTGTACCTGAATCAAATTCAGGGTCAGGAAAAACATCACCACGCCGAGGGCAAAGTAAAGCAGCAGAGTAAGCAGGTTCGCACCCGCGAAGTTGCGCGAACGGAAAAGCCCCAGCGGCAACATCGGCGACTGCTTGTGAGCCTCGACATAGACGAAGGCCACTAACGCGACCAGACCCACGCCGACTGATGCCAATACCGGAAGGGCGAACAGCGTGAGCCGCGATGATTCAATCAGGCCAAAAGTCAGACCAGCCAGTCCCACAGTCGCCAACAACGCTCCCAGCCAATCGATTGGCCCATGCTTGGTAAGCGCGCGAGTTTCCGGAATGTGTCGGATTGAAATCAGAACTATTGCGACTGCCAATGGGATGTTGAGAAAGAAGATCGCACGCCAGGAAACGTTTTCGATTAACCAGCCGCCGAGTACTGGCCCAATCGCAGTCGTGATTGCCGAGAAGCCCGACCAGGTGCCAATCGCTCGTCCACGCTCTGCGGAGGGAAACGAAGCGCTGATAATTGCCAGGCTGCCTGGCACCAATAGAGCGCCACCTATTCCCTGAAGTGCACGTGCGGCGATGAGTTGTCCGATGTTAGGCGCGAGCCCGCACCAAATCGATGCGAGCGCAAATATAGTGACGCCGATCAAGAACACTCGTCTCCGGCCGTAGCGATCACCGAACGAGCCACCAGCGAGGAGCAAGGCGGAGAGAAACAATGCGTAAGCTTCAACAACCCACTGCACTCCGATCGCGGTCGCATGCAGATCCTTTTGCAAAGCAGGAAGCGCGACATTCACCACCGTGCCATCGATGAACGCCATGCTCGAGGCAAGAATGGTTGCCGCAAGAATCCAGCGACCTTTGCCGGAAGCGCTTTTCCCGGCGCCATCGCGGGCAAGCATCACGCCTTCGTCACAGGGATCTTTAATTACGCCTGGCATTCGTTAGTTTGCGAGAGAGCTTTTGGAGTGCGCCGACTTGTCGGCGCTTTTCAAGTTCTCCAAAAGCGCATGTTGAAGGTTAATGCGACTGTGGAAAGCGCCGACAAGCCGGCGCACTCCAAAGGCTCCGCCTTTTTACTGGTCGAATTGTAAGTTTTACATCACGGACTTAAAAGCCTTACCAAAAATTTGATCGATCACAATAATCGCGTTAAGTTCTTCAAGCTGGGATTAACCAGCCGCACCCTCATCGGCTGATCCAAGGGCTTTCAAGTGGAGGCAACAACTAATGCGGTACTTAACGCTCCTGTTTCTACCCCTCGTTTCGATGTTCGTCTACTCGAACCAACAGCCGGCAAAATCAACGGATGGATCTTCTTTAACAGTGCTTAGTCACAAGTGGACAAAAACTCGGCAGGTGGTGGAAAAGCTCAAGACGGAGACTGGTCCAGCGCCGCAACTTGCGATGAGTCCCGCTAATCGAAATTTTGCGCGTAACGTGAGGGTCAATGATCCAGCCGGAGTTCGAGATCCGAATGCTGATTCTACCGACGGGCGCGCTGCCGCCATAGAGAAGATGGTGCAGGAATCACGTACCGCGCAACCGAAGCCCATCGACGGCTTCGCGTATCGAGTGAAAGTGCAAAACGCCGGTAGCAAGATGGTCGATATTCTTTTCTGGGAGTATCAGTTTATCGACGCGGCGAATCCCACCACTATCGCGAGGCGACAGTTCTTGTGCGGTGTAAACATCAAGCCCGGAAAGGATTTCGAAGTCAAAGCGTTCAGCCTGTCAGGCCCAAGCGATGTGGTCCACGTCGGCAGTCTGGCAAAAAACAAAGAGAATACGTTCCAGGAGAAAGTTGTTATCAATCGAGTGGAATACGCCGATGGATCTATTTGGCAGCGGAAGGATTGGAATTTCGCGGAAATCAGATTGACCTATCAACGAGCGATCGGAACGCCGTGGGCCGCGGAGATGTGTCGGAGTTTGTGAGCATCTCTAGCTATTAACGATAGGAACGTCGGGCTGGGTATGCCCGCCTTCTTGCCAGTTCCGCTGAAACTCTATTATTGATGACAGTCAGAGCTTTCAACTGGCGGTAATACCAGCCCTCATACCCTTGCAATTCCAGCGTTACTATCAAGGCAATCGTCGGAAGAATACAGGTACTCCTTCTGCCTCTCGTTAAGCTGGCCTTTCTTAAGAAATCCCGATACGCAGCCGGCGACACCGGAATCTAAGGTGACGAGATCAATGCCTCGCACAGCCACACCGCTACAGTTAGAAGGAAATAGCTTTCCGTCGAGCTTAAGCCATAACCGGAAGATGTGCTGCGCAGTTCCTCGAGCTGACGAAGTTTCGATTTTGTGTGCGCCACCTCGGCTCGCAACTGCTCCAATTCACTCATGGCTTCTGTAGATTCACGAAAGCTGTGTCTGAGCTAAGCTCGGCTTTGCATAAAAACTAATACTCAACGGTAATCTGCTGGGTGAAGCCTTAAACAGGCGCAAGCGCAATCAGAACCGCGGAGCGCAGCGACCGGGCCTGTTCGGAAGAAGCACGCAATTGACTGTAGTGGTTAAGATCTCTTTCAAAACCAGTTGAATTTTTCGCGTCGGCCCGGTCGCTGCGCTC
>JANNON010000280.1:0-3864 GCA_031399105.1 Blastocatellia bacterium
CCTGAGACCTGAGACTTGAGACCTGAGACCTGAGACCTGAGACCTGAGACTTTGAGACCTGAGACCTGAGACCTGAGACCTTGCGCCCCGAGGCTACAGCGTCAACTCACCTCGCATCACAACTACCGACGATCCGCCGACTCGCACCTGCTCGATCGCGCCGGAGTTGCCCTTCACCTCCACATGGATTCGGCTCGGACGGTCGATGAAGTCTCCTTGCTCAATCACGAATCGTGACGCTCCTTCTGTTACTTCCGTCGCGATCGCGTTGTGATAAATCAAGTATCCCGCCAGGGCGCCGGCCGCACTTCCCGTAGCCGGATCCTCAGGGATGTTGTCAGCTGGCGCAAACATTCGCGCATGGGCCCTTGCTTCGCCGATCTCAATTGTCTCGCGCGTGAACACAAGACAGCCAGTCGCCCCAAGACTGACATAAAGTTCAGCTAATGCGCCGGCGTTCACACGACAATTGCGCAAGTCCGCGAGCGATCGCAACGGCACAACCAGAAAAGGCAAACCAGTCGAAATGATCTGAATTGGCAGGCTTTCATCCAGGTCGTCAACATCGTGACCTATCGCTCGCGCCAGTTCCACTTGCTGGTGCCGGTCATCAACCTCGCCTGTGATCTCAAACCTGCCTTGCGTCATCACCACCTGGGCCACGAGCCCATCCTTGAACTCAATATCGACTGGGAGAACACCAATACCGATCTCGTGATGAATCCTGGTCCAACCATTACCGCTCTCTGGCGCCGCGACAATTCCTTCGCGCGCCAAAATATTCCAGGTTCCGACGACGGGATGACCGGCGAAGGGAATCTCACGAGTCGGGGTGTAGATGCGGAGGCGACGCAAAGTCTTCTCGTCGCGCGGCGGCAGGACGAAAACCGTTTCCGAAAGATTCATCTCCCTCGCAATCTTCAACATCACTTCATCACTCAGACCCTCGGCCTCTGGAAAGACCGCGAGCGCATTTCCGCAAAGGGCCTGATCGGTGAAAACATCCAGCTGCACAAGGCGATAAGTTGCCATGGAGATCCCATCCTTTTTCCCCAATGATTGGGTACAAAAAAAGGTAGGTCAAGTCGCCTGAATGTCCGGTGCTCGCCAGCATGTGAGCTGAGCCTACAGCGGTCGGATCTGAACGGGGAAAATCGTTGCGTTGGTTAGCAATAGGGTTCTTTCAAATCATTTGGCCAAACGATGGCCACGATTGAGAGAATCAAAAGGCCGGCGAGCATGGGAAAGGTTGACAGCGCTATCCATGGGTAGTGCCAAAGGCCGGCAAGACCGAGGGCCGCAGTCAGTGAGAATGCTAATCCGATCCAGGACGCTTTTCTACTCAAAGCGTAGAAAGCGATGGCTAGAATTGCCATTGCCACAAAGGCCAGGGTCCATTTGATGAGCGCTGCGTCGCGCACGCTATTAATCATGGTTTGTGTCGGGGGATTATTGAGGACATTCAGGATCGCGCGGTTCTCCCTAATATCAAAGATTGCGCTCGCTAGTCCACTAATCACCGCCACGGTAGCCAGGTAAGAAGCCCACGGACATTTGCGACGACACAACAACCATCCGATCATGACAAAAAGCAGTGCATAAGAGGCAATCCAAATGAAATCAATCCCGATCACTTTTTGCATAACCTGTCGGTTGCGGGAGCCAACAGGTCCCATTATCAAATTTGCTGACTCAACCGTATCGACAAACTCCATCGCCATCACGTGCCCTTGAAAACCTCCCGGCAATTCCGTGCCGGCGTCGGGTGGCTCAAAACCCCTCGAAGCGATGGCCATCCAAAGGGCTATGACGATGACCGCCATGGCCACAACTCCTGACAAACGGATGATGCTCACAAGACTCATTTTCATCTCCTTGGCTTTCGGAACCACGAGCCCCAAGCAATACACACGATCGTACGTGCCTGACTAAGTCAAAAGTTTGTAGAACCAATTCCATAGCGTGTTCATCAATGAGATGAGCCACGCCTTAATCTTAAGGTCCCAAACGTCGCTGACACCGAGAAGGGCAAAGAAGAGCAGCGCTCCTAATGCGACTGCGATGATCAGGTGCCACCAGACCTTTCGGCGTCGCATGTAATCCCCCAGCAGCAAAACAATTACGTGTGTCAATGCCGTCAGACCCAGAAGAGTGAAGGCAAATGTCTTCACATTCGCGGGTCCCACCACGACGGCGCCGACGATTAGCAGTATTTCAAATACATAAAGAAGTTTGAGCCAGTGAAAAAAGAGCAGGTTGAGGATACTGCCGGGTACTGCAACCTCCACCAATCCCCAAAATACCTGGCCCAATCTGGCGATCCACGCCAGCCGCTTGCCCTCCAGATTGTTTTGGTGGGCCATGTCTTCAAACATCTTGCCGATTACCTGAGTTGAGCGGGAAATCGAACGCAGCATCAGCTTTGCATCCAAACCGCGATTCACTTCATAGTCAGATCGAATAAACGCAAGAAGTTGTTCATTCTCAAGCCCGGCCCGCATGATTGTTTCCAATCGCGACCTCTGCTGCACATCGCGTAGCGGGTTCAAGACCTGCGAAACTGCCGTCTTCAAAGGAACCCCAGCACTAATCCGCACCAGGGCGTCCGCGAGCAGCGTACTGACGGCGGCTCGGCTCGGCGGCGTCAACTCCTCGATCAGAATCGAGCTGTGCGCTTCGGTGATCAGTGCGGTGCGAACTTTCTCATCTTCAGGGTTCGGAAGCATCGAAGTAATCAGGCGCTCGGCCCCATCGAGTCTCCCCCACAAGATGTCGTTTTGACGCCAGACCGGATCGAGGAACGCGCCGAAGTGATGCAGCGCAGTGCCCGCGAGTTTGCGACGGCCGCCGGTTTTGCCGCTCTCCTCTCGTTCATTGATTAGACTCGTCGCATCCTCAGGACTTATCCGCACAATCTCGACCACATCGGACTCGCCTACCGCGGTGCCGAACAGAATTGGAAAACTTATTTGGTCGTAGTCATCGAAGTGAGAAAAGTAACGCCAGAGGTATTCGCGAATACTCTCTTCATGCTTGCTTGGCATCTCGGGTTTCACACAACGAGCGCTGGCTTCCGGCAGCAACCTGCGAGGATCGAGAAGGTCTTTTCCTCGTTTCCAAGCAGGACCGGAAACTGTCTCTGCAAAAACGTCTCGTAGCGCTGACGCGGCCTCGCTAAAAACTTTAGCCAGGTTGATGTCTTTCAGTTCGGGAACCTGATCCGGCTGCGTGAATATTATATGGGCGCGCCGGAGAGACTTTTCGTCATCGATCTTGGAGAATTCCTGGGCCATGCTGAGATTTGCATTGTGGTTTCTCACCGCGGCTCCCGCGGGTTTTCTTGGCATGCCAAGCAGGTAGGCCAGCATTTCCGGACTAAGTTCGATCGAGCTGATGCTTTTGGCAAATCGCTGTTGTGCTTCTGACGCATCCGCTTTTGGTTTCGACTGCGCTCGCCTCCCTGCGATACGGAGTAGCTTGAAAATCTCATTCAACTCACATTTTAGATAAGAGAGAAGGTTCTGAATGTCCTGCCGTTCGCTGACTGAGAGTTCCTTGTAGTCGAGTGGACGCCCAGGCAGGCCTGCCAGTGCTTCAATAACACTTTCATCACTATCGGAAACTCGGGATGGATCGATCTTGCCGGCCTCATCAATGACCGGTATCCGACCTAATCGGTAGAGCTGATCGACCTTGGTGCGAATGAAGGTCAACCGGCGCAACCAGTATTTGAAGTCATAGTCTCCCAGGAACTGGTTGACGGTTCGTTGATCCGCAGTCTTCCTTGTCGCCCCGGTTTCGTCCGAGCTCTCACGATAGTCGGGATAATTTGTTTCTCGCCAGGCGCGGATGAGATATCTGATC
>JANNON010000310.1:0-3061 GCA_031399105.1 Blastocatellia bacterium
GTGACAAGTGACAAGTGACAAGTGACAAGTGACAAGTTAGATCTACAAATTCTTACTCGGTTGCTTATCTCTTACTTGTCACTTGTCACTTGTCACTGTCACTCGTCACTCTCTTCCGACCAATGACCCATTCCCTGCCACCAGCGATCGAACTCATCGGCTTTGCGCTCAGCGACTGCATCGTCGATGTAACACCCGAGCACGCAAAGTATTTGCGCGCGGTGCATCGCACTGCGCTCGAACTCGCTGTTCCCAATCAATTTGGAGCAGAGATAGGTGGGTTTTGGTTGATGGCCGAACAGATAAATCAGCTGCGGCGCCTGTCAGAATTCTATCCGGCAACTGAATCGAAATCCGTGTGCTGCGTGATTGAGGCTTACCTCAACGCACAGATGAAAGAGACGTGTTTTTCCGAATGAGAGTCGGGCACTGCGATTCTGGGCCGAGGTTAGGCAGCTCACAAGTAAGGCAATCTCACTGTTGGGGAGGCGGACCCTGTTCCACTTCCCACAATCATTCACTCCCAGGTCAACCTCCCAAGTCTGACAGTGAGACTGCGGGCTGCCTTCTGATCTTGTGCAGTTCAAGCTTTGCAGAGTCTAATTTGAGACCTTGCCTCCGTCAGCAAGGAACCGGTTCTGCGGAAATCAATACCAAAGCGCCCGCCAAGGCGGCGCACTCCAAAGGCTTCGCCTAATTAAGTCGTCAGACGGCGATAGATTCCCGGCAGTCGTTCAGGCAGTGACAGCACGTCGTCAATTATCGTGTACCCAATCTCGCCGTAAAGATCCCGCAACTCAGCTTCCGACTCACGATCAATCGTTATGCAAAAGGGCGTGATGCCCTGCAGCTTTGCCTGACGCAAAGCCTCGCGCGTATCTTCTCGCGCATAACGCGCATCGCCGTAATCGTGATCGTAGGGTCGCCCATCCGACAGCACGATCAACAGGCGCGTTCGCGAGATCTGTTTTGACAGCCTCGCCGTCGCGTGGCGAATCGCAGCGCCCAGCCGCGTGTTGTTCTGATAAGTTATCCCGCCAATGCGCCGCTTTACCTCATCGCTGTACTGCTCGTCAAAATCCTTTACGACGTAGAACTTCACATTGCGGCGGCCTTCGGATGTGAATCCATTGATGGAGTAGATGTCGCCCACTGCTTCGAGCGCCTCGCTCATCAATACCAATCCTTCCTTCTCAATCTCGATGATGCGCCGGCCCGGTCGCGTGTATGGCTGCAATGGATGGCGTCCGATGGTGCGCGCGGTGGATGACGACTGATCCAGCAGGAACGAAACCGTTACATCCCGACGGCGTCTTAGTCGCTTGACGTACAGACGTTCGGATTGGTGGCCATCGGCGCGCCGATCGATGACGTAATCGATCACGGAGTTAAGATCAAACTCCTCACCATCGAGTTCATTCGAAACTCGGGTCAGCTCTTCAGGCTTCAGCAGTTGGAACTGGTGACGAATAGAAGAGATCACGCCGCGATGGCGTTCCTTCGTCTGCTCAACAAAATCGCGACTGCCTTTTTGCACCTGCTTTTCGATTACCCGGCACCAGCCCATGCGATGATCGGTCAACTCGCGGTCCCACTCGTCATAGTTGAAAGCCACTTCCCCTTCGAGTAGCTCAGCTTCGGGGGTTTGCGCCTCCATCCATGATTCAGCACCGGTCAAATCGTCCGGCTCTCCTTCTTCGTTAGGACTATTCCAGACATTGAAAAGTTCGCGCGCATCGCGATGTTCAGCTCGCTTCTCGGTGCGTTCGGTTTGCAGCTTCTCGCGCGACAGCTCGTTATCATCCTCAATCTGCGCCGGCTCTTCACGCGTCTCGACCTGCTGGGTTGAATCGTCGAGCGTGAGTGATTGGAAGAGTGAATAGACTCGGCTAGTAGCGATCAAAGTGTCCGCCACACCCGCGTCCTGAGGCGACAAATAATCAGCGACGATAGTTTCGAGATCGGAAACAGCCTGCCGGTAATACTCGCGCGCATCATCAAGCCCACCACCGAGCAGCGTCACTTGAAAGAGGAGTTCAAAGGAAGCGAGCGTGGTAGGGAGTTCAATGATGCGTGGTCGATTTCGGCGCAGGTGTTCCCGTACAAGGTCGAGATCGCGCGCGAGCCCCCGATATTGAGAGCGCAAGCGACGGTCGATGCGGCCATTTTCGAGAGTGCCAAAGATACGTTTTGCCAGGTTGGCAAGCGGAAACAAGTTCAACACGCCGTTGTAATCCAGTATCGCTGGTACTTTCGGCTGAGGATCGACGCTACGCTCGGTTTTCAGGGACGTGCTGATGTATTCATCGGCGATCGCGAAAGCGGCCAGTGCATCCAAATTTTCCGGATCGAACGTCTCCGCTATTGCCGTATAAGCTGCGCGCAACGCGGGAGTGTTTTGCTCGTGAGTATCGAACTCGATCTGTCCCGCTGCATAAGCCGCCAAAACTTTATAGAGCCGAAAATCCAGATCATCGTCGCGAAACTGCTGGATGTTTGAAGGAAGGCTTATCGTACGACCGTCGTTGATGCGCGACTCGTCCGGCACTGAGGTTAACGGCAGAATTTCGACTTCGCGACCAGTAAGCCCTTCGATGTAAAGCTGTAACAAGTGCTTGACCGACTCGAGCGCCAGCCCGTTCTCGCTGCTATGCAGAACTTCATGACTGCCGCGCGTCTCGAGCGCGAAGTAACTTCTGCGTGATCGCGAATCATCACGAATTTCAGCGAGACCGCGTTTGACCCATTCCTCAAACTGCTCAATCGAAACTGTGCGAAGAGCACGAACGCTTGAACGAAAAGCCGCGAGTGCTGCCTCGCCATCAACATTAGCGATCTCAGTCGTGAGCCCAATGACATGAAGGCAAATCTCAAGTGCGTTATTCGAGGAAGCCTGGCTCGACAAAGCGCGTAGCAAGCGAGGGCTCGTGCGCACAAAAGCGACGAGCGTGGCATTTCCATATTGGCTAACGGTCCTCAGCAGCTCGACCCAATCGGCGAAAATCTCCGGCTGTAAGCGAAGCAGCTCCCCGCCCGCGAGCATGGATTGCAGCGCCACGCC
>JANNON010000407.1:0-11087 GCA_031399105.1 Blastocatellia bacterium
CGGAAAGCGAGTTTCTAGTTTCGAGTTTCGAGTTGGTCTCGAGTCTCAGGTCTCAGGTCTCAGGTCTCACGTCTCAGGTCGGGCCGGCGATCCTAGTTCGATCAAGGGACTATGGCACCTGAGACTTGGTGCCTGAGACTCGGAGGTGCGACCAACTTGAAACTCGAAACTCGAAACTCGAAACTTCTTCCCTCCTGGCCCGTAGTGGCGACACTGTTTCATTTTTGCAACAAGCCCTGATAGACTAAAAACCATAATGCAGGACGTTTATTTCTTCTTACTTCTGGGCCTTGTTGCAGGGCTTGCTTGCGCGCTCCTGGTCTGGCTGGTCATGCGCATTAAAGTTCAGAGTGAATACAACCGCGCGTCAAATGAAAGCGCGATGCAACTCGCGACGCTCACCGAACGACTCGCCGGCAAAGAGCAGGAACTGCGCAAACAACAGGACGCGTTCGACAAGGCTCTCGCCGAACACGCATCGCTCCGCGTCGAGAGTTCTGAACTAAAGGCGGCGCTCGCAGGCGAACGTCGCGCTGGCGAAGAACGACGTGAGGCCTTCAAGCAAGCCGCTGACGAACTAACTGAGAAGTTCAAAGCCCTTTCCCGCGATGCGCTCAAAGACAACAGTCAATCTTTTCTCGAACTCGCAAATGCAAAATTGGAGAAGGCGCAGGAGACCGCACGGGGCGATCTCGAACTTCGTCAGCGAGCTATCGATCAGTTGGTGAAGCCCCTGAAAGAATCACTCGAAAAAGTCGACGGAAAGATCGGCGAGATTGAAAAGGCACGCGCTGGTGCTTACGCCGAATTGCGCGAGCAGGTAAAAGCGCTGACCACCTCACAGTCGCAACTTCATGCGGAGACAGGCAACCTGGTGAAAGCTCTGCGTACGCCACACGTGCGCGGGCGGTGGGGTGAGATTCAGTTGCGCCGCGTAGTCGAGATGGCGGGGATGCTGCAGTATTGCGACTTCACCGAACAGGAAACAGTCGCCTCGGAGGATGGTCGCATCCGGCCCGATTTGATCGTTCGGCTTCCCGGCAATCGCACGATCGTTGTCGATGCGAAGGTGCCGTTCGATGCGTTCTACGAATCAATTTCCACGACCGACGAAGACATACGCAGCGCGCGGCTGAAGGATCATGCCCGACTCGTGCGTGGGCACATCAATTCGCTCAGCAAAAAATCTTACTGGGAGACCGTGCAACCAACGCCTGAGTTTGTGCTGCTATTTCTTCCCGGTGAAACGTTCTACAGCGCCGCCTTAGAGAACGATCCGAAGTTGATCGAGGATGGCGTTGGTCAGGGAGTAATCATCGCCACGCCGACGACGCTGATTGCACTGCTCAAAGCAGTGTCATATGGCTGGCGACAAGAGCAGATGGCGACGAATGCCCAGGAGGTCAGCAAGCTCGGCAAGGATCTTTACGATCGGCTGCGAGTTTTCACAAACTATTTCGCCAGGATCGGCGAAGGATTGGATAAAGCACTCGAGTCGTACAACCGTGGCGTTGGTTCGCTCGAGGCGCGCGTGCTGGTAACGGCAAGAAAGTTCAAAGAGCGAGGCGCGATCGCCGGCGAAGAGATTGACTGTCTCGAACCAATCGACAAGTCGGCGCGTGCGCTGGCGTTGGATGAAGGCGGATTGTTTCCCGATTTGGTCGCTGGAGAATTGGTGACCGGGAGCATGCGCGATGCGGACCTTGGACCTCCGCTCATCGATACGCCGCTGCTCGATATTGTAACGAGTGATAAGTGATGAGGGGAGATTTGGTAGTTTCATTTGGCGGAGCCTTGGGAGTGCGCTGACTTGTCAGCGCATTTCTACTAGTTCGGTAGATTCTGAGTTCTGATGTAAGTGCAGTGGCACTAACGCGAAATCCAAAGCGCTGACAAGTCAGCGCACTCCAAAGGCTCCGCACATCCCGCACATATTCTGACTTGGATGCCTTTTCACTTGTCACTCCATGAAGCAAATCTGGCTTGGACCAATCCTCGGTAACAATCGCGCGCGGCTGATCGAACGCTGCGCGGCGCTCGTTTCCAAAGGTGAGGCCGACAGCTTTCTTTATCTCACCGCTTCGCACCCGCTTCTCGAACTCGTCACTGAGGGCATTCTGGACGGCAGCACCAATCGCGGTCTGTGGGGAGAACTTCCGGTCTATCTCTTCCGCGGATTTGTGCGACGAGTGGTCCGCACTGCTGTTACGAGTGTCGATCGCGTCCCGCTGCCAATACAGATACCAATCGACGGCGAAGACCTGCCGCTGAAACGCAGTTTGATTTCGCAGATCCTGATGCGTCTGAAAGCACAGGGAAAACTCAACGCTATCGGTCCGCTGGCTTCGAGTGAAGGCTGCGTCAATACGGTCGCGAAACTGCTTGGCGAATTAGAGCGAGCAGCAAAAACTGCGGCGGAGTTGCGTGAGATTGTCGAGTCACGCAGTCTGGATGGGCAGACTTTACCAACCGCCAACGTCCCACTTCAAATCGATTTCGATCGCGAGATTGTTCTCATTTACGAGGCGTACGAAAGAGCGCTGAGCGCCGCTGGTCTAACTGAAGCAGATGCGGATCAGTTGCGAGCGCTCGGGATTCTGCGTGGCCAATGCGAGGGGAAATCCGTAACTGCTCCCTGGCTTCAACGGGTGAAGTTGCTCGTGCTCGACGGCTTTTTTGATTTCACGCCGGTCCAGGGCGAGATGCTGCGCGTGCTCATCCCTCAGGTTTCCGAAGTCATAGTTAATTTGAACCACGACGAGCGCAACCCGGAAATCTTTCGCGCCTTCCATGAAACCGTTGCCCAGCTCGCCAGCATGGATGCGTTTGAAGTTATGCACTTCAATGTCGCTGATGAGGTGCCCGGTGCGTTGGCGCCGTTGCGACAGAGATTGTTCAATCCAGAGGAAAAGAGAGAAGTCAGAACACCGAATACAGAAAACAGAATTCAGGAACCTCTGCCCAAAACTCAGTACTCAGAAAGTCCAAAGTCCAAAGTCCAAAGTGCAAAGTCAGAAGACAGAGAACAGCGTTCAGAGCTCAGAGATCAGGAGTTAGAAGAACTCGAAACTCGAAACTCGAAACTCGAAACTCGTTCCGGAACTCAGTACTCAGCACTCAGCACTTCTTCCGAAACTCGGTTCTGGGAGTGCACCGATCGCGAGACTGAAATCCGTGCGATTGCCAAAGAGATCAAGCGCCTAATCTTTTTCGATTCATACAAACTTTCCGACATTGCCCTGGTGGTTCGCGAACGCGAATCATACGCCGACATGATTGCGCGGGTCCTAAGTGAAGAATCCATTCCCTGCAGTCTCGAACGGCCCGTTGAGACGCTCGAAATTCCCGGCGTGCGTGCCGCGCGCAAACTTTTTCAGCTACTCGCCGAGCTGGAGGACGAGAACGCCAGCATCAGGGTTTCCATTCTCGCCGACTTGATAAAGTCGGAATACTTTAGCTTGTCCAAAAAGGACCTCGAGGCGCTGACACAGGAATTCGACCTGTCTCATTCGCTGCTCTTGTGGTTGGACACCGAGGAAACTTCCGGGGCCGGCGAGCGGTTACGCTATCGACTCGGCATTGGCCGCTGGGATGTTGATGCACTCGAGAATGTCATCGCGTACGTTGGCGGTGAGTTGCGAGTATCTCGTTGGCTGGATCGCGCGGGCCAACTGTTGAACCGATGGCCTCAGGTAAAAGACACGTCAAAGCTGGCCGCACCGGATCCCAACAGCGAGCAGGATGGCGATGACGATCCGGAAGATCAGATCGTGGACGCCGACAAGATCGAGACTGATGCCAGGGACACCGAGAAGAAGCGCAGACCATCTCGCGATGTACATCCAGCGGCGATCGCCTGGACCGCACTCGTGATTCGCCGGATCGCCGAATCAATCCGCAATGTTCCGCGTGAGGGAGCGCCCGTTGAACTGAGACTGGGAGTTCTGCGTCTTTTGGAACAACTACAGTTTTCGAGCCAGATCAGAAAACCTCTGCGCCGCGGCTTTGACGAGCATGAGTTGCCGCAGGCGATGCTCGACTTGCGCGGACTCGAAGCTTTGCGTCGCAGCTTTGTGGCCACAATCAAAGCTTTTGAGATCGCCGAGATCGCGTTAACCGCAAACAGTTCCAGCGGCGGCGTTCGACTCGCCGCATTTCTCAACGAAGTCTCTCGTTGCCTCGGCTCGCAGTCTCAGGAGGGCGCCGGCGCGCATTATGGCGGGTTGCGCGTACTCGCCGCGACGGACGTGCGCGGTCTGCGGTTCCGAGCAGTGTTCATCGCGGGTTTAGTGGAAGGTGGTTTTCCGCTGCGTGCCTCGCGTGACTGGATCTATCCGCATGAAGAACGCGCGCGCCTGAAAGAGTTTGGGCTGACGCTCGAGGATATTTCCCCGGCGACATTGTTGAAGGAAGAGCACTACTTCTATCAGGCAGCGTGTCGCGCCACGGAGAGACTTTATCTCCTGCGTCCGATGCTGCTCGAAGACGGAAGCGAGACCGTTGCTTCCTATTACATAGAAGAACTGCGCCGTGCGATTGCGCCCGTGGAGTTACACGCGGAAACGATGCGGCGCGATTTCGACGGCAAGCAAGCGTTCTCGGCCTCCACGCCGGCCGAACTCAGTCGATCGCTGATCCGACAACAGCAACGCCGGATCTATGGCGATCCCGCCGACGAAGCATTTCCGATCAGCGATGTGGAGCCGCTTTTGTCGTGGGCCGCTGACGCACACTTTGTTTCGCAATCCGCGTTGGCTCGCATCGCAATTGAGCGTGAACGATGGTCGCGAACGTTTGGGCCTTACGATGGTCTGATCACCCAGCCGTCTTTGCGCTCGATGCTTGCTTCTCACTTCGGCGCCGACTTTCCACACAGTGCCAGCGGACTAAGTCTCTACGGCAACTGCGCGTATCGCTTTTTCGCCAGCAGGGTTTTGAAACTCGAGCCGCGCGGAGAGGCTGCGCTCGATCTGCAAGCGCTTGATGCGGGAAAACTTTTGCACGACGTGTTGCGACAATTCTTCGAGCGGCACCGGAACGAACGATTGCAGCGGGATCAGCTGCCGAAACTGAGACGCGAGCTCGCTGAATTGGCAGACCAGGTTTTTGATGAACACGAGCGCGTAGTGCCACCACTAAATCCAAAGGTGTGGAAGATCGATCGTGAGATTCGCAAGATTCTGCTCGATCAAGTGCTGCTCTTCGAGCTGGGCGTGCAGGAAAAAACGAAGCTGGACATGCGGCCCGCACACTTTGAAGTAGCGTTTGGCATGAAGCCGCACCAGCCCGCCGATCCGATTTCACGAGTTGAGCATCTGGAACTAACGCGCACCGCGAATGGCGGAGAAGAGTCGATAAAGATTCAGGGCCAGATCGATCGCGTCGATGTCGCGGACGAGAACATTCTGGTGGCATACGATTACAAACTATCGAAGGGCAACACCTCTTTCGACATGGTCGCTGGCCGTACGCTTCAGGTGCCGATCTATCTCGAAGCACTCGAGCGTTTAATTCTTCCCCAGCATACGATCGCGGGCGGCGGCTACTACACAGTGCGCGGCGGCAGCGAGCGGCGCAATCGCGGAATCTATCGCGCCGCGTTTGGCGACTACACCGGCATCAACGCGCGCACGTCATCGGTCCTGGGCGATCGTGAGTGGCAACAAATTCGTGCGGACGCGATCGCAAGGATCTGGGAATTCCTGGACGGCATGCGCGCGGGAGACTTCCGGCTGATCCCGTCGGAAGGAAAGAAGACGTGTAAGTTTTGTGATTTTGCCGCCGTCTGTAGATACAGCAGGTATCGGATACAAAGAAAAGTTTTGAACTCAGGATTGTAGGGGCGTCCCTCGTGGGCGTCCCTCGTGGGCGCCCCTCGTTTCGACTGAGAGTTAATGACCAAGAGAGGGGCGCCCATGGAGGGACGCCCCTACAATCTTATGGCGCGCGAATTAAAACCTGAACAGGCAGTGGCAGTTGAAACGCTCGGCGCTCACGTCTCCGTTACGGCGGGTCCGGGCGCGGGAAAAACTACGGTGCTTGTCGAGCGCTACCTCCACATTCTTCGCAGTAACCCGACCCTGAATATCGATCAGATCGTCGCCATCACTTTTACAAATCGAGCCGCCAATGAAATGCGCGAACGGTTGCGTAAGAGACTCGATGAACTGCTCGCTGATGTGCCCGCTGAAGAGCGTCGCCGCTGGATGAATTACAAGCGCACGCTCGACGGCGCGATCATCACCACCATCCACGGTTTCTGTTCGCGGCTGTTGCGCGAGTTCCCGGTCGAAGCGCGAATCGATCCGCAGTTCGTGCTGCTTGATGAGCATCAGGCAGCGACGCTGCTCGAGAATGCGGTTGAAGAAGCACTGACCGAGTTCATCAATGCCGGTCACGAAGCGGTCTCGCGTCTCACTGCCGGCGTTGGCCGCAGCCGGCTCGCCGCAGCGTTAGTGGAACTCTACAAAAGCATTCGCAATCAGGGTCTGGTTGCCGCAAACCTGATTCAGCAGGCGGCAAACAGTCATTCGAGCTGGGATGAATATCTTCTAGCCGTTGCTGAGGTTGATGCCCGCGTGACGGATCTCATCAACACCAGCAACTTGCGCGGCAAGGCTGAAGAGAAACGGTTTCAACTCCAGCGGGAATGGCCGCGGATCAGGCAATTGCTTTTCGAGGAAGATGTGCCGCTGCCGGACTACTGCCGCGAGATTGGAGAACTACGAGAGACGGCGCGCCCAGACGCGAGGGGCTCGATAGGCCCGTTGGTGCAAACGATTGACGAGCTGTTCTGGGGAGGTAAAGCGAAGTCGTACGGACTCGCACCGTCCCTGCGATTTGACATCGTTGCGAGGGAATACGCTTGTGAGGCGTTGCAGGTCATCGCCAGCATCGATGAGCGTCTCGATCAGATGAAGCGTCAGCTTGCCGCTCTCGATTTTGACGATCTGCAACTGCGAGCGTTGAAGCTGCTCGAGCAGCCGGAAGTGCTTTTACGGGCCGCTCGTCGTTATAAGTTTTTTCTGATCGACGAATTTCAGGACACCAATCCACTGCAGCGCGATTTGCTGGATCGACTCGCACTCGCGAAGCGCAAAGATTCCAATCTATTTATCGTGGGCGATCCCAAGCAGTCAGTCTATGGTTTTCGGGGCGCTGACGTCGGGGTGTTCAGTGAGATGACGGAGGCCCTGCTCAAGGCGGCGGGAGCGAAGCTGCCGTTGCGCACTAATTTTCGTAGTCAGCCGCCATTGATCAGCTTTTTCAATCTGCTTTTCTCGCGCCTGTTCAAACCTGATGAAGAGATCAAGCCCGACGACTTGCCGCAACTCGGTTATGTCGAGCACGAACCCAGCTTGCCGGAGCGCGTGCAGGAAACAGAAGGACCGCTGGTTGAGTTGCTGGTCGATACGATCACTTCTGATAACGAAGAATGGAAGGCGCGGCTGACGACGCGCGAACGAGATGCGCAACAACTCGCCCACCGAATCAACGCGCTCGTAACTGCTGGAAGCGCAGACGTCCCGCCTGCCAAAAGCACCGCCTCCAATGAGTCTAAGGAGGACCCTGGAACTTTAGCCGTCGATGCATTCAACGTTGTGGCAGGCGAGGACGCTCGCGCTCCCGGCGAACGGCTCGAGTTTCATAACATCGAGTTCCGTAACATTGCGCTGCTCTTTCGCGCCATGACGGATGTGCCGATTTACGAATCGGTCTTCCGCCGCGCAGACATTCCTTACCAGACAATTCTCGGCAAAGGATTTTACGAACGCGAAGAGATTACGGACTTGATTCAACTGCTTCGCTTCCTCGACAACCGCACCGATGAACTGGCATTGGCTGCCGTCCTGCGGTCACCACTTTGCGGCGTTTCCGACAACGCGTTGCTGGCTTTGCGCCTCGGTCCCAAAGCCGGTGAAACACCTACAGATGAAGCGCCGGCGGCTCGTCGTAGTCCGCGCAGACTTTTCTCGGCGCTGCGACAGCAAGCAGAGATTGACTTCATCTCAGATGACGAACGTGCCGCGCTCGACCGCGCAGCAAAGTTTCTGCAATCACTGATCGAAAAACGGAATCGTTATCCGGTTGGCGATCTCCTGCGTTTTGCGGTGCGGAGTTCCGAGTACAGCAGCGTGATCGCCGCTAATTTCGACGGAGCGCAGAAACTTGCGAACGTGGAAAAGCTGTTCACCCTCGCCGAACGATTCGAGCGCTCGGGCGCCCACTTGATTCGCGACTTTGTTAAGTACGTGCGTGATTTTGAATCTATCGGCAGCCGCGAAAGTGAAGGACAGCTCGACGAAGCAGCAAACGCCGTCACCTTCATGACGATTCATCAGGCCAAGGGGCTCGAGTATCCCGTCGTGATTATTCCGGACCTGCAACGCATCTCCGGACCGAAAGATAACTGGTTCTTGCTGGACCGGTATCTCGGCCTGACATTGAAAGTTCCCGATGGCCGCGGCGACCAAGTGATGGGCGGCACTTTCAAGCAATTCAGTGATCGCGCGCGACAACGTGAACTGTTTGAAAGTCTGCGTTTGTTGTATGTCGCCGCGACGCGGGCGCAGGACCGTCTGATTCTTTCGGGCGCTGCCGACGAACTCAACAAGCTAAACGCCGGACGTGACTGTTGGTTGAAATGGATTTGGCAGGGACTGGAACTCGAAAACGCGCGACGAAGTGAGACTATCAACCTCGCTCCTGACGTGCAGGTTCACTTCGCACTGAATCTGACGGATGAGTCACGAGACATCCCGAAGCCGGAATCAGTCAGGCTTGTCGAGTCGGCTTCCGCGATCGATCTCGATCAACCGGCGGGGCTGTTCCCCTTGCTTGCCCCTGTTGAACGAATCATCGATCCATTGGTGCCCCGGTTCAGCGTTACTCAGTTGATCAATTACCGGCGTTGCCCACGGCAATATTATTTCGATCGGGTCTTGCACATTCCTTCCGCCGACGCGGTGGCCGCGTGGAACGATGCCGAAGTGCCCGAGCCTCCGGGAAATTTAACGGCGACACTCAAGGGCGCAGTCATGCACCGGTTTTGCGAAACATACGCCACAGGCGATGACGCAGACGCTTGTCTCCGCCAGAGTTTTGCTGAAGTGCTGCGAACGCGTCAGTCGCAGTTTGCTGACCGCTTGCTCGAGATCAATAGCGAGAAAGCCATCGAAGAGTTGTGGCCGCTGGCCCAGAATTATCTGGGCAGTGAAGTTTTTCGTCGCATCGAGCACGTGCGTGTGGCAGTGGGCGGAAAGGTGCGCCGGTTTCCCGAGGATCAGGCTGGCCCGGATGATCCTGTCGAGAAGCCGACCGGGTTATGGAGTGAGCTTGGTTTTCGTTTGCGCCGGCCAAAAGGATTGATTACCGGAACGATAGACAAACTGCTGATCTCGCCGGCGACGGACGGAGATGGTTTCGAAGTTGAGATAATCGACTTTAAGACAAACCGTTTTCGCATGATCAAGATTGATGAGAATAACGATGACCAGTCAGCAATCGAAGCAGACAAGAATGACTCCGACATTCGAGCCTTAACGAAACACCGCGGATCGAAACCGCGAAAGCTAGTCGACCAGGCGCAGTTCAGTTTTGATTTCAATAATGCTGCTGGGAGAAATATTGGTGCTGGCGGAAATGTTGCTTCTGAGGGAGAAATTGCGTCTGGGGCAAATTTGCAGGTCGGGAAGGGTGGTTTACCCCCGCTCGACATCATGGACCAGGTACGCACCACTGCAGCCGACTATGAGCTACAAATGCAGGCCTACGCGCTCGCCGTGCGACAACTTATTCCCAATCTGACAAGCAAAGGCAAGATCAAAGTCACGCTGCATTTCATGCAACCGGACGTTGAGTTTCATCTCTCGGAAGCCTTGCTGGAGCAGGATGCATGTGCGGTAGCGCTGGATGAAGCGATGCTGGAGATTGTTTCATCATCCGAGCCAGTCGAGTTTCCAGTCTATCCCGCCGTTCACTGTCGCATGTGCAACTTTCTCGAAGCGTGCCCTGCCGGCCGCGACTTTGTAGGGGCGTCCCTCCGTGGGCGCCCCTCGTCTCCCAACGAACTTCTTGATGTAGATCGAGGGGCGCCCACGGAGTGACGCCTTTACAATAGGAATCAACATGAAAACCAACGAAGCAACTGTCGGTGCCGCTGCGCCTGACTTCAAACTTTTAGACATGACAGGCGGCGAATGGCGGCTGGCCGATCAGCGAGGCAAAGTCGTCGTGCTGCTTTTTTACCCAGGAGATGAAACTCCGATCTGCACGCGACAGATGTGTTCGGTGCGTGATCGCTGGGAAGACTATTCGGCCACCGGAGCTGCAGTGGTGGGCATTTCGACAGACTCAATTGAGTCGCATCAGAAATTCGCCGAGCATCACGATCTACCGCTGCGACTTTTGTCTGACAGCGATCAGTCCGTCGCGAACATGTACGGCGCAAAGTCGTTGATTCCCGGGAAAGTGGCGCGCTCGGTTTTCGTGATTGATGCCGCGGGAAAGATTAGCTATCGCGACGTGCGGCCGTTGGGATTGTTTCGGCCAAAGGATGATGAAGTGATTGCCGCGATCAAGAGAGCTCAGCAATAAGGCCGAGCCACAGATTACGCAGATTTTCACAGGTTCGAAGAAAGAACGCAGAGTGATGGCTCGCGAGGATGCCGGTCGTTGAATCTGAGTAATCTGTGGATGTCACCTTGAATCTTGAAACTCCAGACTCGATAATCGCAGCAAAGGAGAATTAATAAATGGCGGACATCAAGTGTAAGCATTGTGGCCAGAAGCGCCTGGCGATCGGATTCGCGCCTTTCCCGAATGAACTGGGACAGCGAATCGCAGCTGAAATTTGCCAACCTTGCTGGAGCGAGTGGCTAAAAAAGCAGAGTCAAATCATCAATCACTATGGACTCGATCTCTCGACTCCCGACGCGCAGAATTTCCTCTTCGATAACATCAAGGGATACTTGTTCGGTGAGACACCGCAACTCGCGCAGATCGATACCACCAAGGAAGGCAGCGTGAAGTGGTAGAGCGATCTTCAATCTGGGAATGCTTTGTAGGGGCGTCCCTCCGTGGACGCC
>JANNON010000359.1:0-5264 GCA_031399105.1 Blastocatellia bacterium
CGCACTCCAAAGGCTCCGCAATTGCGACAAACCAGTCAAAAGCCGCGTAGTGGCATCGCCTCGGATCGCTGTAGCCAATTCGATTCCGGATATTCAACCCCACCGCTAATCACATGCAGCGTGTACGCCTGCCGCGACTTCGTCGAATGGTTCGCCAGACTCTTGTGAGGAAGCAGTCCATCCAGCAAGATCAGACTACCCTTCAAAACTTCCAGCGGTGTCAGTTGTTCTTCCGGCCAGGGCGTTGCATCAAAATATTCGAATTTCATTCCTTCACTTGACCGCACCCAGCGAGACTTAAGCCCCCATTTGTGACCACCCGGAAGCGCCCAAAGACATCCGTTCTCGAGAGTTGCGTCTTCAAGCGCAAACCACAAACCAACAATTGCATTTGGTCGGGTGAAAAGGAAGGCGCTGTCTTGATGGCAAGTAACTTCTCCGCCGATCTTCGGCTGCTTGAAGATATACATCGACTGCAGCAGTCGCGGTTCCGCTATTTTCAAATCCGCAATCAGGTTTTTGAGAGCGGGAGTACGTGAGAACTCATCGAACACGGGATCGAGATCGTGCAGGGCATGACCGATCTTGTTGATCGAGTGCTGTTTGGCAGTTTTCAAATTACCGTCAGGATGAAAAGCATCGGCTTCGAAGAAGAAGCGGATCTTGTCACCTGATTCGAGGAAGTACTCGTCGGTCAAACGATTCTGTTCGTGAGTAGAGAAGATGGAGACGATGCCGTCGGGATCGAATTCCTGGACCAGTTCCGCCGCCCGTTCGCGCAAACGATCGCACGCAGCGGCTGGAACAAAATCCTTTAGGACTAAGTAGCCGTCCCGTTCGTAGTTGCCCAATTGCTCTGCCGATAGTTTCATAACGATCGAGGTTAGCATTTTCTATTTATCGCTAATAAGCGAACAGAAGACGATCCACAGATCACGCAGATTTCACTGATTACTAAATCAAACCCTGAAGAAGAGTGGCTGGCCGATTTCTTCTTAATCAGTGTCATCTGTGAAATCTGTCGATATTCTTTTCTTGCTCCCTGAAAAATTCTGGACCAGCCGTGATTCACTCCAACTGAGTTTCCCGCGTTTGTAGGTAGAGCGGAATGAACCGCTGGATGAAGGCAACCAAGGGAGGTGTTCCAAATGAATCACGCCTATACCTATCAGTCTACTTTGGCCGCGTCAGAGGCGATTCACTGGCGTATTGAAGACATCATTGGCGGTGACAAGCGCCTCGATTTTACGAAACCGTTTTTGCCAGAAGCGCTGGCTCGCGTTGAGCCGCTCGACTTTCTGACGCGCTATGAGAAAAAAGTTCTGAACCAGATACGTGGCAATGCTTATCTGTCAATCTTTGGCCTCGTTGAAGAGTTCATTCTTCCCTTCGTGCTTGATCATGCTCGGCCGCAACTGCAGGGCGATGACTATCGCGTGCGGGCTCTGCTCCAGTTCGCCGGTGAAGAGGCGAAACACATTCAACTCTTCAAGCGTTTCCGCGAAGAGTTTGAAGAAGGCTTCGGAGTTCCTTGCCCGGTAATTGGCCCACCTGAGGCAATCGCGCGCGAGATCCTGAATCACGACCCGCTGGCCGTGGCCATTACGACTTTGCATATCGAGTGGATGGTGCAAAGCCACTACGTTGACAGCGTCAAGGAGAATGAGGAACTCGATCCGCAGTTCAAGAGTCTGCTCAAGCACCATTGGCTCGAGGAAGTTCAGCACGCGAAACTCGATACTTTGATGGTTGAAACGCTCGCCTCTGGCCGCAGTGCTCGCGAGATCATGGGTGCGGTCGAAGAGTATCTCGAGATCGGATGCTTTCTCGACAATGGTCTGGTGCAACAAGTCGAGTTTGATCTCCAGAGCTTTACCGAGGCGACCGGGCGAACGCTCAACGAAGATGAAGTGGCCCAGTTTCGTGAAGTGCAGCGCCAGGCGAATCGTTGGACGTATCTCGGCAGCGGCATGAAGCACGAACGAGTGCTCGAAACATTGGAGGGTTTGGTGCCGCGAGCGCGGCAACGGATTGAAGATATCTCGCAGAAGTTTTGTTAACAGTTTCCGCGGCGCGGGTGGCGCGGACGCGCAGAGGGGCGCGGGAGAGGCAGGGAGCAATCCCTGCCTTTTTCTCATGGGGAACTCCTTATTGCATGGTGAACTAATAGTGAGGTATTGCTTGGATGGGTTTTGGAGACGGCTGCGAAATTAAACTGGATCTAATTACGAATCGAATCAAAAGTGAAAAGAGCAAACACAGTCAATTTCAACGGTTGCGGCAAAGCGGTTTTCAACTAAGCGAATTCCAGATATACATTGCGAGGGATCACAAGGTAGCGACTTTCGTTCGCGTCCGCGTTTAGTCCTGGAAACGATGTGTCACAAACAGAGGAGAAAAGCACATGGGTGAGTGGTCAGAGTATTTTGAGGATTTCCCCGAAGAAAACCCTGCTAATTATGTTGGCGATTGCTTCGACCCGAAAGCAGCCGAGGCATTGCGGGCTCAAAAGGCCAAGGCCGCACAAGAACAAGCGACTCTTGATGCTGAGATCAGCAGGATCATTCAGAAGCACAGCGGTTCAGCGGTACCTGGTAAGAAATCAAAGTAGGCGCAGAGTGCTGCCCAGCAGGTCGTTGGCGGACAGTAATACTGAGTTATTGCTTGGGAGGTTTTTGGAGCCGGCTGCCGGAATTGAACCGGCGACCTTCTAATTACGAATCAGACGCTCTACCAACTGAGCTAAGCCGGCCCGCTATGGAAACCGTTAAGGTTTCGAAATGAGATTGCACTATACGAATGCATACTTTGGAGTGTCAAGTTCGCTTAAAATCAGAGCGTGATCAGCCGCGGATTAACGCGGATGATACGAATCTGAAGACGCGGAAGAACCGAATCAGAAATGGAGCTACCACCGCGATAGTCGATCCGATCCGCATCATCAGCGTTAATCAGCGGCTAGCGCAGTCAGCTTTGAACCTAATCAACTTCGAATAAAGGGAGACATGCTATGCCGAAAATTCCAGCGCGAAACATTAATGCTTACAAGATCGACGGCGGGCAACTAAACGAGTACGAGTTTCAACAGAACCAACAAAAGATCTCTGAAGCAGAGGAGTTTCCCTTCGCCAACAATCGAGACAATGCGCGCATACCTGAAGCCGGAAATGCCGATTCCGTGGATTTAGAAAACGAGAGTGCGGCGATGGATAAAGCTGCTGCAAGCAGGAAGCCGGCTCCGGCGCGGAAACCAGCTTTGGCTAAGAAAGCAGATTCCGCAAAAAGAGCAGGTGTTGCCAAGAAGACGGTGCCGAGTAAGAAAGCTGGACCAGCGAAGGCCGCAACAAAGCAAGTCGCAGCGGCTCGGAAATCGGGAGCAAGTCAGAAAGCCGGATCATCCAGGAAAACGGGTGCTGCTAAAAAAGCTGTTTCGGCTAAGAAAGTTGGTTCGAAAACTAAAGCCGGTAGCAAGAAAGCTAGAAAGTAGTAATGAATTTCCCCCAACCGTTGCCCTCGTCCTGCTCAAAGTATTTGAAAGTAATCTCCAGTGGGTGTCGAGTTTTCGTGGCGAACGCATTTGTGGTGCTCGCCATCCTTGTCCTCACCGCTTCACCCCTTCGAGCACAAACCAAGACATCTCACAAGTTGCCTTCCGCCGAGAAGGTGGTTGAGAAATATCTAAAGGCAGTTGGCGGTAAGAAACGCGTAGCCGCCATAAAAGATGCGCAGATGGAATGGGCCATCAGGGTAAATGGACAGTCTGTCGGGATCGCCAAAACGCAAACGCGCGCGCCCGCATCCGCTCGTTCGGACATGACGTTTGGAAACGGATCGATTGTCTCCGCGGCTAATTCCAGCTCGGCCTGGGTCAAAGGACTCGATGGCGAGGTACGTACACTCGCTGGTCCAGACGGCGGCACTGCGAAGTTAAGGGCCTTACTCGACGCTGGGCATTTGATCGATTACAAGAAAGCCACTGTGGCCGCGCGCGCAGTCTCCGTGGGCGATCTTGGATCCGAACCGGCTGTCATCGTTGAGTTTTCAACCCGGAGCGGTGCGCGACTTCATTACTACTTCTCGCGCCAAACGGGATTACTGACAAAGATCGTAGACGACGCGAGCAAAACAACACACAGCTTTTCTGACTTCCGGGTTGTCGAAGGTCTCATGCAGCCTCACGAGATGAAGGTGAAGCTATCGGACGGTGGTGAGATGTTGTTGACGCTCGAGAGAACCAGCTACAACCGCGGGATCCCGTTAACGAACTTTGATCCGCCGGGCGCTGCCGATGCCCTAGACGTTCCTGAGCTGTTGCGCTCGGTCACACGCAATCAAGATCAGGTTGAAAAACGATTTCACGAGTATTCCTTTCTGCAGAAAGAGATTGATCGCGAAATCAACGGCAAAGGCGAGGTTAGGAAAGAAACGGTTCGAGTCTCCGAGGTTTTCCCGATTGCTAATCGCCGGCCCATTCTGAAGTTGATCAGCGAGAATGGAGTGCCGCTTTCTCCCGAACGCGCCGCCAAAGAGCAGAAGCGGGTAGAGGAAGAGTTTCTCAAGGCTGAACGCGATCGTGACAAGAACGAAGTGCGCGAAGAAAAGCGACGAGCAGAGCGTGAGCGAAAACGTTCGGGTAAGGCTGAAGAAGATGACGACGTGGAAATCTCACAGTTCTTGAAAGTCTGCGAGTTTGTCTCGCCCCGCCGCGAACATTTTCGCGATCGCAATGTGGTAGTTTTTGATTTCCGGCCGAAGCCTGGTTTTCGTGCCAGCAACCGGCAGGAGGATCTCATTTCAAAACTCGTCGGCGTTGTTTGGATCGATCCGATTGATAAACAGATCATTAGGTTGGAAGCGCGTCTTGCCGAAGGCTTCAAGATGGCTGGCGGGTTGTTGTTTTCGCTGCGGCCTGGGGCGTCGATGGTGATGGAGCAGACGCGCATGAATGAAGGCGTTTGGCTGCCACGACTGGCGCAGATAAATCTCTCTATGAAGGTGCTGCTGTTCGGAGGCGGGGATCTGAACAAGACTTACGAGTGGAGCGACTACAAGCATTTCTCTGGTGATGTGCGAGACTACAAGCTGGAGGCTCCGAAGGATGAGGTCGAGAAGAAGCCGTGAATATTTCCTTCGAGATTGTCACTGGAGCGCGGACGGCCTCGTCCGCCAAGCGGCGCCTCCACTAAGCGTTAAATTGATTTCTAATTCCAATCCGATTGGCATTCAACGATTGGCGGACGAGGCCGTCCGCGCTCCCAGTGATA
>JANNON010000365.1:0-6171 GCA_031399105.1 Blastocatellia bacterium
ACCAGGAGCAAGGTTTGAGATGTTTTCTTCATCATGTTTCTAGTACCTCATCTCATCGGAATATTGACGGTTTAATAATTACCAGCATGGGGCTGTTTTGACGACGATTAAAAAGCTTTGAGCTCTTAAGGACCTCTCTGAAGAAGTGTGGCAAAGACGCGGCAAACGTATCGCAGGAATTTTGGTGGAGGATGAGGTCAGTACCACCGCGGTAGCGGATGAGGGATCGACAACCACTCAACCAGCGCGGCATGAGGTCAGTACCACCGCGCGGTAGCGGGTGCGGGATCGACAACCACTCATGCCAGGAAGTCAGTATCAACTCACGGTTATCCCTAAGCTGAGCCCCATTGACTCAGCCAGATTAACTGAGCGAGCATCAGTGCCCTCATCCTCGCCATGTGGAACGACACCGACATTCCGCTTGCGTATTTCATCTCTTTCCGGACCTACGGCTCCTGGCTGCACGGAGATATGCGAGGCTCGATAGATCGTTTTCACAACCGCTATCGCTCGGCTTATATCCGTAAGGATGACAAGTGGCGACAGCTAAACGAACAACGACTTAAGGCCAAGCCAATGCGTCTTAGTGCGAAACACCGTGCCTCCGTCAAAGCAGCAATCAGCGAGACTTGCGAACTGCGCAAATGGTCCCTGCTCGCGATCAACGTCCGCACCAATCATGTCCATACCGTAGTGTCGGCGCTCAAGAAGCCATCGCTTGTACTCAACGCCTTCAAAGCAAATGCTACGCGGCAGTTAAGAGAGGATGGTCTTTGGACGCACTCATTTAGTCCGTGGGCCGACAAAGGTAGCCAAAGAAGATTGTGGAATGAAAAGAGTGTGGCCAAGGCACTTGAATATGTACTGAACGGTCAGTGGGATGACCAGCCGGACTTTGATGAATGACAGACTGCTGAGGGTACTGACGTCAACGACTGAGAGTTGAGAGGTGCGCGATCCCCCACCCGCTACCGCAAGGTGGTACTGACCTCATGACACAATGGGCGAGCGCTGGACCATCCCCCACCCGCTACCGCAAGGTGGTGCTGACCTCATGACACATTGGGCGAGCGCTGGACCATCCCCACCCGCTCCCGCAACTGACTTCGTGGAGGATCATTTTTTCTCTACGCGGAAGAGAGATTTGCTCAGATCATCAACCTCGCCATCAGGGTTAATTCCCCTCAGCGTCAAAACGTAATCGCCGCTCGCAAACTTGTGGGCTGGTACTGTGAAGACGAAGCTGGCGCCCGGTTTCGCGCGTCCGGGTTTGACACCTCTCTGGCTAAACACTTCTGCGCCCGCAATTGTCTTTAACGATGCATGGTAGGTTGGATAATTGTTCTCTTTCAAATTGAGCAGGAGCCGGGCTTGAGTAGTGCCGGGTAGAATGATCAGCGTTGGCATCTCAGTGCTCCCGCCGCCTCTCACGCCGCCGACCGTCAGGGCGATAGAAACAGAACGCGGCGCAGAACTTTCGGTGGAATTTGGCGTCGGTTGAGATATCTGTTGCGGGTCGGATCCTTGTTTGGCGGCTAAATCTTCTGCCAGTCTGCGTCGGTCTGCGGTTTGTTGTGCTTCTTCACGCTCGCGCCGCTGCTCCGTCTCTCGTGATGCCTCAGCCTGCGCCAACTCGCTTTGCCTTCTCCGAGTTTCCACGAAAATCCAGACGCCGCCCAACGTGACCACCAAAGTCGCGAGCGCCATTGAAAATCTCAACGTCGGACTTCGCCCGCGAAACGACGCAAGCAGCCTCTGCCACCATGAGACCGACGAGATCTGCTGTTGCTCGCTGCCAGTTGCAGTCTCCTCGATTTGATCGAGCCTGGCCGCCAGGGCGGCGGCAAACTTTACACGATCGCTACGCGCCGGATGCGCCAGGTAAGACTGCTCGAACCGCTTATGCACGTCGCTATCCAATTGGCCGCGCACGTACGAATCCACCAGCTCGCTCTCCGCTTTCAATATTTGGTCCAAGGCCGGCGGGTCGGTGAAATACTTTTCCTCAAGAGCAGACTGTTCTGTCTCTGATAATTCTCCGAGCAGATAGCGCCTTATTGTTTGTTCTGACTCAGACATCAATCTCTTCCAGCACCTCAGCCATGGTCACGGAATGTATTAAGACGGACTCCACCCCCACTTTTGAGTGGCAAAATTGCTAATTCATATCGCTGATTTCTTTCTGCAACATCGAATAACGCATTGCTCCAGCTTGTCGCGGACGCGTTGCGCGCGATTCGCCAGCGCGTCGCGCCGCAATCCCATCTGCTGCGCAAGAGCTTTCCGGCGATCAATCCGCCCGCCTTTTTCGTCGCTGTAATATTCCTTTATCAACTCGCGGGTCTCAACGGGCAGCACGCGCAGGCAATCATCCAGGCAAGTCAATCGCTGTTCTTTCTCTGCTATCTCGTCGGTGAGGTCAGGAGCCGCGGGTTCAACCTTGATTTCATCCAGCGGCGCGCGACGGCTTTCATGCCCCTTGAACGCTTCGAGGCAGACCAGCCTCGCGACCTCATGGCAGTAGCCGCCGATGTTTACGACTTCAATTCCTTCAGCGAGCTTGCGAGCAATGCGGTCGAAGGTTTCGTCCGTGTGTTCTTCGGGGAAAGGGGCTCCGCGCCACTCGAAGAACCTGATCAAAGTGCGCCGCAAATTCTCATACTTTTCACCGGGCGGTTCCTCATCCCTTCCCAAACGATCGAGCAATCTGGTGAAGGCGTTTGCGGTCAGCTGCATTTACCTTGCCTACTCCCTGTGACGGCGATATGCACAAAAGCCCGCTAACAAGGCAATTCTCAGGATTCGGATTTTTCCAAACGCGGAAAGGCGTTCGCTAATTCCAGCCCAAACTCTTCGCGCAAAGACTGTGGCAGCGTAGCCAAACAGACCAGCTTTGGCTTACCTCCACTCACCCTGTAGCACGAATGCCCCCCAGTAGTAGGGTGATTGCCACTGTCTTTTCTTAAGCATCTCGATCTGCGCGGCTCTAAGCGCCGCCGCCGGAGGCAGCTTCTCTTGCAACACGCCTCTGTAAAAACGCTTCATCAACTCTGCGGTTGCCGCATCATCAACTTGCCACAGGCTTGCGATGACGCGCGGCGTTCCCGCATACATGAAGCCCCGCGTCAGCCCAATCAGCCCTTCACCTCTGACGTCTTTACCGAGTCCGGTCTGGCAGGCGCTCAAGACAACCAAATCAGCATTGAGCCGCAAATCATAGATCTCATGCAGCCGTAGAAATCCCTCTTGCGGCTGTCCTGCTTCATCAACGAGCGAGAGTACCAGCCCAGACAATTCCGGACGACGGCTATCGAGCAGACCATGCGTGCTGAAATGAATGATGCGATATTGGCTCAGCTCATCGCTCATCGCCAGTTTGCGACTGGCGCGGAAATCCAACGCCTCCAAACCTGACTGCCGGGGCCTCACCGCAGAAAGAATCGCCTCCGCTTCGTCGCGGCTGAAGAGTAGACGTTGCAGACTGGCGGAATCATCCACGCCTCTCACGCTCCTGAGCGCGCGGTTAAGTGTTGATGAAGGATCTGACGAAACGGCAGTGTGCGCCTGCGGTTTCTGTGTGCTGCCTGGCGTACGCGTTGATGCGAGACTCTGTTTGACCCGTGCATCATCCGGCGAGAAGACCGGATCAGCTATTACAGCAACCAACTTGGTGGCCGGTTTGCGATCAGCCAGCTCACGCCGCAGCACAGCGAGCACGGAAGCCGACGGCAAACTCACGATTTCATGATCGAGTATCAGAGGTCTGGAGCCGATCTTCATCTCGGTTCCCTCCGGCGTGGGCGCAGGCAGGGCGGCGAAGGGCAGATATTGCAGAGCGCCATCAGCGACGATCAGTAAACGTTTCGTGCCCAAATGCGCCGCGACCGGTGCGAGCAGCATCTTGCTTAGAATAGTCGCCTGCGTTTGGTACTGCGCGTCTGCGGCAACTTCGCGTGCGCGTTGTTGCGCATCTGTTAAGCCCGGGGCGGGTTGCCTCGCGATGAGCAACTGATATACACGCCGCGCCTGCGCTTCAATCTCTGCTCTTGGTGGCAATTGATAACTGAGCACACCATCAACTGTCACCGCCCAAAGATAGCTGCGCTCATTACCCAACTCATATTCCAATAAGATGGTATTGCCGTCCAACTGCTGTTGGATTTCTTTGACGACGAGTGGTTGAGGATCTGTGAGCGCCGCAAGACGCGGGTTGTCCACTCCTTTTTGTAAGTCAACGCGGGCTTTGGTGAGAAGCGCCATGAGGCTTCGGGCTTTGACTTTTTCGGTGAATGCCAGCGCTGTCAGATCGTGCCCCGCCTTGGGATTGATCTCGTGCAGCCGCATCATCAAATCACCATAAAACTCATAAAAAGTGAATAACGTCGCGATGAAAGAGGCCTGTAACTCCGATGTTCCCGCGTGCTCGCGCAGGTACTCAACCAGAGCGATGGACTTTTCGATATTGACCTGTGCTTCGTTGAGTCGGCCCAGATCGCGGAGGGCGGAGGCGATGTGCTTGAGCGTAATGGCTTCGCTTCGTTTGGCGCCTGAAGTTTGCAGAATTTGTAAAGGCTCGTTGTAGTAAGTGAGCGCCTTCTCAAACTCGCCTAACTTATAGTACGCCACCCCAACATTAATCAGCACCTGGGCTTTTATGAATTTGTCGACACCATCAGCCTGCACTAACCGCACGGCTTGCTCGGCATGATCCAGCGCCTTCTGCCGTTCGCCCGCGCGGGTATATTCATCGCTGACTAATGACCGCTCGACAGCTTCCTGCTGCTTGTTCCCTAAAGCCTGCCAGATCGCCAAAGCCTTGTTGAAATATTCGAGCGGCTTTTGGGGCTCGTCTGCCAAATGATACGAATATCCGACGCGACGGAGCGTACGAGCTTCTCCAGTTTTGTCCCCTAACTCCTGGTACAGCCGAATGAGCAGCTCAAAGTACTCTCTCGCTTTCTCCGCCTCGCCCAGAAGGTTGTATAGATTACCGATAACACTGACCATCTCTGCTTCGTTGACCTTCTCACCCGCTGCTTGGTATGCCTTTAAAGCCTCACCAGCGAACTGCAACTCTTTCCCTCGTTCCTCCACATCTGAGTACGTCTCGGCGGTATTTTGGAACGCGCGTCCCTCTCTCTGCTTGTCTCCGAGTTCCCGTGCAATCTGCAGGGCTTGGTCCAAGCGCTCCAGCGCTTTTTGCGGCTCTCGCCTCATCCTGTAAGTGCTTCCGATACCAAGCAGGACCGTATACTGTTCACTTCGATCTCCAATTGCGCCATAGATCGAGAGCGCTTCTTCACCTTTTTTAAGGGCCGCTTCCAAGTCTGGAGTGTCCTGATTACGCAGCCTTTCACCATCATCAAATGCCCGGCGCGCCGCAAGACGATCTCGGTCCTGTTGTGTCGCAGGGCGCAGTTCGAAAAGTTGTGCTTCGTACCGTCCGGGCCGAGCATCTTTCTGAAATGAACTCACTTCAAGGCGGTAGATGCCCGTCGCTTCCGCTGTGATATGTACCGGCTCCGGGCCTTTCGTTCCATTCGGATTGTCCACTTCAGTGATCAATTTTCCGTCCGGCGCGAAGAGTCTCACCACCACGTCAAAACCCTTCTGCTCTATCACCACGCGAGCATATTGCCCAGCGGCAATAGTTAGCTGATAGGAATGCAACGCGCTGCCTACCATCTCTCGCTCGATTGGTTTGCCCTCTTCGAGCCACGAAATATCCTGGCCTTGCTGACTTACTTGAAACGTCTTTGAGAGGACCCGGGCATTCGTCCCTAACGTTGGGCCCACCGTAAGCACGAGGCAAAAACAGCAAACAATAAGCCAAACAGAGACAAGTTTCCGAAATCCTGAACTCACGATTAGTTTTGTTTGCTTAACCATTTTGCGATTCGATTCGTGCTCTCAAGCGAGAGCGGCCGGAACTGTTTCATAGGGAAAAGAGGTACGAATTGATTCTAAGCCATTAAGCCATGTGGAACGGCTTTGAAAAACTCAGGCTGGCCAATTGTGCTACTGGGCGACTTACCGAGCTAATTAATAGCATCACTCAACTCAATTAGTCAGCCTCATTCGGTATCGGATGCAGTTTGCTTGAGTTCCGATCGAGCTGATGTGATGAGGTCAGCTCGCGGTAGTGGGTGGGGGATCGCCTATCACTCA
>JANNON010000390.1:0-10105 GCA_031399105.1 Blastocatellia bacterium
GATTTCCGCGCGAACTCTTTGCGGTAAACTATCCGGCACCGGGCGCTCCGGAACTGGCTCGACATATTCAACAACTACTCGCTCCACTGCCGGTAATCGCTGACACCGCGAACTGGGGTCTGGACCACGGAACGTGGTCAGTGTTGTGCCATCTTTTTCCGAATGCAGATATTCCCATCGTCCAGTTGAGCATCGACGAAACACAGCTACCGCGATTTCACTACGAGCTCGGAAACCGATTAGCGGCATTACGCGATGAGGGAGTATTGCTCATCGGCAGCGGGAACCTGGTTCATAACCTTCATTCGTATGCTTGGGGAAAACACGACGTGGAACCCTTTGACTGGGGCGTGCGCTTTGAGAAATTTGCGCGCGAGGAACTCCTCAGGAAAAACCACGAGCCGCTGATAGATTATGAGGCCCTCGGCCACGACGCGATCCTTTCCGCTCCGACTCCCGATCATTATCTCCCGCTGCTCTACATGATGGGCGCGATGAGGCCCGATGACGAGATTAGTTTTCCAATCGAGGGATTTGATGGTGGTTCGATTTCGATGTTGACGGTGAAGTTTGGTTGAGCGTAAAACGCAACGCTTTTAACCCCTTGTGGGCGCGATTCCCAACGGAGCCTTTAATAACTCCGCTCATTGCCTCATAATCCAACTTCCCCCAAATATAGTCGGAAGTCAATTTCTAGGAGGAGGCAAAGTTATGGGTTTATTTGACAAGATGTTCGGCAGGGGTGCATCCGATGCTGAGCAGCAACAGGGCGCGCAACAACGGTTCAATGAACTAAAGACAAAATACCAATCGGCACTAAACATGGCCGATCAGCAGCAGGTTCAATTCCTGAACCTGCATGTCGAGACCAACAAGCTCTACATCAAGGCTATCGCGCCGTCGGAAGACGCGAAGAACAAGTTCTGGGATCAGGTGAAGCTGGTCAATCCCAATGCGGATGACATCACAGCCGATATCAGCGTCGATGAAAAACGCGCGATGGGCGCGGCTGCCGGCAGCGGACAGTCCACTGGTGGCGAAAGCTACACGATTAAATCGGGTGATACGCTCTCGAAGATCAGCAAACAATTCTACGGTGACTCGAATGAATATATGCGAATCTTCTACGCGAATCGGGACAAGCTCAATGATCCGGACAAGATTCAGGTAGGGCAGCAACTCGTCATACCTCCGGATGACGGCAAGTAAGAATCGGCCCCTTGAGAAACGCCCCCGATTCGGTGGGCGTTTCTCGATCTTGAGGACATTGTCAGAGTCTCGTGCTCTATACGATGGAGAGACTCGGATTGATAAGCGCTACCTAAAAGTGGAGAGAATCTGTTAGGTAGTCTCACAGTCAGGACGGTGGACCCTGTCCCCGCATCAAGTGTGCACTGACTTAAGTTTGAAGAGCGGGGACAGGGTCCACCTTCCCGACTGTGAGACTTTCCCACAAGCCTCTTTCAGCTTTGACGCTACTCTACTCGCAGCTATCCCACGAGGCATCTCTCAACGCTTCATTAAAATTTAATTAGGGCTACATGCTGATTCTATTTCTTTTGTTATTGCTAGTTGGCCCTTACTTCGTATTGGCCTTCCTCTCGCGCTGGTTTCCCGCTCTCAAGCTCTCTGCTGGGTTCCGAGCACGTGTAGGACTAACGCTCTTTTTCCTCTTCACAGCGCTTGGTCATTTCATCCGCACTGATCAGATGGCGCAGATGTTGCCCCCCTCGGTTCCTTATCGAGTCGAACTGATTCACCTTACTGGCATATTCGAGATCCTGGGTGCGCTCGGTGTTTGGATTTTGAGATTGAGAAAGATCGTCGGTGTCCTGCTGATAATTATGCTAATTGGAATTCTGCCTTCCAACATTTATGCGGCGCTCGCCCGCGTCGAGTTTGGCGGTCACGGGAACGGTCCTGCGTATTTGCTCATTCGCGTTCCGTTTCAGTTGTTGGTTATTTGGTGGACCTACCTTTCAACCCTTCGACAAAACGATTCCCACGTGAACATCGACCAATGAATCCCCGCTACTTCAAAACTGCCGCGGACTTTCGCAAATGGCTGCACAAGAACCACGCCAAGGCGTCGGAACTCTGGGTTGGCTTTTACAAAAAGGACTCCGGTAAACCCAGCATCACGTATCCCGAGGCGGTGCTTGAATCGCTTTGCTTCGGATGGATCGACGGTGTTCGCAAGAGCGTCGATGAAAGCAGTTACATGAATCGCTTTACGCCGCGCAAACCCAGGAGCAACTGGAGCCTGATCAACATCAAGCGTGTGGATGAGCTTAAGAAGCTTGGCTTGATGGAGCCTGCGGGACTGAAAGCGTTCGACGCGCGCGACTCGAAGAGGTCCGGTGTCTATTCATTCGAACGCGCAGCAATGAAGTTGACGGCTGAGTTTGAGAACAGGTTTCGGTCTGATCGGGAGGCCTGGGAGTTCTTTGAAAAGCAACCGCCTTACCACAGGAAGCTCGCAGTGTTTTGGATCATGAGTGCGAAGCGTGACGAAACGCAGGCGCGAAGGCTCGATACGCTGATCCGCGTCTCGGCAGCAGGCGAGAGATTGCCCGGCCTTACTGGCGCTAAAAAGAAGCCAATCAAGAACTGATTCAAAGAAGACTTTCATTCCGTTGGGGTATCTGTGTAATCTGCGGATCGAAATGTCCACTTCAGTGCGCAAACCACCTGAGAGAAAAGGAACTCTCCTCCAGGGCGTGATGCCCGAGTTCAATCGTGACTCTCTCGCTTTCATTACCGACTGTCGAGAGCTCGGAGACGTAGTCAAGCTGCGATTCCTTTATCTAACCGCCTACTTTATCTATCACCCAAACGACATCGAAGATGTCCTTTCGACAAACGCGAAGAACTTCATCAAGGCGCGCTCGTTGCGCTCGCCTTTCTTTCAACGACTTGTCGGCAAAGGACTCTTGACGAGTGAAGGCGAACTCTGGCGACGACAACGCCGGCTCGCACAACCGGCTTTTCACCGTCAGCGAATCAGCGCGTACGGTGAGGTGATGGTTGCTTACACTAAGCGCATGCTCTCCACGTGGAAACCCGGCGAAACGCGTGACATACATCGCGAGATGATGAAGCTGACGCTGGAGATTGTAGTCAAGACGCTCTTCAATGCCGATGTATCCGGTGACGCGGATCGCGTCGGTCGCGTTCTATCGGAGCTCGTAAAACCTTTCGCTTCGCAAGCAACGCTGAAGTGGATAATCGACAATCGCTTGCCAACCGCGAACCATCGTCATTTCAACCGCGCCGCGAGAGAAATTGACGAGATAGTTTTTCGGATCATTGCCGAACGAAGGGCCAAGCCATCGGATCATGGCGATCTGCTTTCAATGTTGCTCGCAGCACATGACGAGGACGATGGTTCACAGATGAATGACCGGCAGTTGCGCGATGAAGTGATGACAATCTTCCTCGCGGGCCACGAGACTACCGCGTTGACTCTCTCATGGGCGTGGTATCTCCTGGCGCAATATCCCGATGTCGAGCAGAAATTTCATGAAGAACTTGCTGAGGTGCTTAATGGCAATTCTCCAACCGTTGACGATATGCCCAGACTGAAATACACCGAAAAGATCGCAAAAGAGTCGATGCGACTTTATCCACCCGCGTTCGGGTTGGGACGTGAGGCAATCGAAACGTGTGAGATCGGTGGCTTTCGGGTGCCCGCTAAGGCACAGGTGTTCATGTTTCAGTGGGCTGTGCAAAGGGACGCGCGCTTTTTTGAAGAGCCCGAGCGATTCAATCCGGACCGTTGGACCGAGGAAATGACCGCGACTCTTCCGAAGTATGCTTACTTCCCTTTCGGTGGTGGCCCAAGAGCGTGTATTGGAAACTATTTCGCAATGATGGAAATCGTGCTGCTGCTGGCAACCATCGGACAAAAATTTCGGTTGCCACTAGCGCACGCTGCGAAAGTGGAGTTGTATCCTGCGATGTCGCTCAGGCCGAAGGGCGGGATTGAGGTTTTGGTTGAGGATCGATGTGTCCCTTAGAGACCAACCGTCTTGCGCATCCAGCGCACCCCGCTATACTCTCACCCGCACTATGTTCAAGAGCGGAATGCGGCCGGTACACCCTGGAGAAGTGCTTCGCGAAGAGTATTTAATTCCGCTTAATTTGAGTCCGAATTCTTTGGCGAATTTACTGCAAGTGCCTGACTCTCGAATTCGCGACATTGTGTGCGAAAAACAGGGCATTACTACAGACATAGCAGAGTTGCTGGCTAGTTATTTTGGTGGGGACGCGCAATCATGGCTGAACCTGCAGTCGGCGTACGAACTGCGGATTGTCAGACTCTCGCAAACCGATAATTGCAGAATGTAGATTCATGAACCTTATAGACATTCCGTCCACCCCATTCTCCTTCAATTCCTCATTGAGCGAAACAATCGATGAGCTTCAACTCAAAGTGCAGGAGCTGCGGTCCGGTGGAAGACTGACACCAGAAGTTCTCCATACCTTACGTAACTACTTTAGAGTTAAGAACATTTATCACTCTAATGCCATTGAGGGAAATGTGTTGACGGTTGGTGAGACGCGTCAAGTCGTCGAGTTTGGCTTAACGATCACAGGCCAGCCCCTTAAGGATCAAGCCGAGGCGAAAAATCTTTCTCATGCTCTCGACTTCCTAGAAGAATTGGCAGCGAATCCGACTGTGCCCATCACTGAAAACGACATCAGGCAACTCCACGTGCTCGTGCTAAAAGAGATCGATGATGACAATGCTGGAAAATATCGAGAGGTACAGGTTGAGATCTCCGGCTCTAAGTATAGACCTCCTTCGTGGGAATCGGTTGGTCCCCAAATGGGTGGACTAGGTGAGTGGCTTAGTTCAGCCAGCATTGCAAAACCCGGAGAGTTTGGGGATCGCACCGCGCTTATTAATGCTGCGGTGGCGCACACTTGGTTTGTTCAAATTCACCCGTTCGTTGACGGAAATGGTCGAGTTGGACGTTTGTTAATGAACCTTTTATTGGTTCGGCACGGGTTTCCTATCGCAATCATTGCCAAGGAGGACAGACTTCGCTACTACGATGCCTTGGAAGAGTCTCAAACCTCCGATCTTTCAAGCGTCATAACACTGCTTACCGAATGTATTCACGAGAGCCTCGAAGAGTACATGCGTGCAGCACAAGAGAAACAAGAGAAGACGGAATGGCTAGCGTCGCTTGCGGAGAAGTTCACTGCACGTGAAAAGGTCAAGGCAGCCAATGAGTATGAGGTTTGGAAGAGCGCGATGGAGTTACTCAAAGGGTACTTCCGTCAAACGGCGGACATGCTTAACGAAATGGCCCCAATCGCTCAGGTTTATGTTCGGGATTTTGGGACGCTGGAGTTTGAGAAGTACTTGAATCTCAAGAGTGGGGAATCCGTCAAAAAGACTTGGTTCTTTCGGATCGATTTTCGAAGCGGCGAAAAGTGTGCCCGGTATTTGTTCTTCTTTGGATCGGCCAGTTACCATCTACGCCGACAAAGCGATGTCACACTATTTCTAGCAAGGGAAGAACCATCAGGCGCCTTCCATTACGAACGTCTAGATCTTCTAACGGCTCCTAACGTTCCGAGCGTGGTGGAGATTGGATACAAATTAGCGGAGGAAACCTTTGTCTCTCGCGACCAAACTGGAAATCTTGTTGAGGATAAGCTGGACGTTTTAGGTCGAAGATTCTTTGAAGAAGTCATCGATAAACATTTCCGAAATTAAGAACTGGGCTCTATTCTAGAGCTTGGGTTAGCCTTGCCCATTCCAGCAAAGAAATTGTTTCAGCTCGCCGTTGCAAATCCACTTCAGCACGACAAAGCACGATACTCGCCCCGCCGTGTCTCTTCAGTAACTCATTCAGCTTTGGCGGCGACGCCCGCAGGTTGTTAAGAATCGTTTTGCGTCGCTGAGCAAAGCCTGCGCTGACAATAGACCAAAGCAGACTTTCATCTTTTACCGCGAGCGGAGTGCTCCGCGTCCGCAATCGCACGACACTACTCCAAACCTTTGGCGCCGGTCGAAACGAACCCGGAGCGACATCGAACAGTTTCTCCGCAACTGTGTAGGCTTCAACCAGCACCGATAAGTAACCACGCTCTTTGGAACCCGGACCAGCCGTGATTCGATCGACCACCTCGCGCTGCAGCATCAGGACCATCTCACTCAAGCAACGGCGTTGTTCGATGAGCCTTTGCAGTATTGCCGTAGAGATGTTGTAGGGAAGATTGGCAACGAGACGTGCAGTTTTAGCCGGCGAGATCTCCTCGCAGAAATCGGTCACGAGCGCATCATTCTCGACAAGTTGAAAGTTCGGATGCAGTCCGAATCTTTCCCGAAGCAATGGAATCAAGCCGCGGTCAAATTCGATAGCCACCAGCCTTCCCGAACGCTCAATCAGTTTTTCAGTAAGCGACCCTCGTCCGGGACCAATCTCAATGATCGTTTCAGCCGGCCCTGGATTCAGTTCGTCGACGATGCGGTTGATGATACGAGGATCTGTGAGAAAATTTTGTCCGAGGCGTTTCAAAGGATGAGGAACAATTGTGAGAGGCTCATTCATCCTATGATCTTTCTTGAGTACTGAGTACTGAGTTCCAAATGCGAAGGTGATACTACTTCAAATCCAAAGCTTGTCTGAGTCGGGATGAAAAACGGAACTCAGTACTCAGCACTCAGGACTCACTCACGCCAGGTACCCGGTGATTTCCAAGTCGCCGTCGCGTTGAACTACTTCGACATCACCCAGTTGGAGCGCATCGGCTATTGTCTCCGCGCCGCTTCCAGCAATCGCGCTCGGCGCTTCGCTTCCACCGATAAGCATCGGGGCGATGAACACAGTCACCTTGTTAACCAGGCCTGAATCCAGAAACTTGCCCGCCACTCCAGCTCCGCCTTCGACCAACACCGACTGGATTTCGCGGTTTCCCAACTGTTCCAGGATATATTCCAGATCGCGACCAGAGGATTTGTGTCGGCACACTTCCACGCCAAGCTCATGAAGCTGCGCCACTCTTTCGCCTGCTGAGTCCTTGCCGGTAAAGGCAAGCACTGGGGCCGCAGCCGTTGTTTGCGCAAGTTTTGATTCCGGTGACAACTGCAGATGCTCATCAAGCAGCACACGCACCAATGGCCGTCTTCGCTTCCGTCCGGATCGATCCGTCAAGCTCGGATCATCAGCGAGTGCCGTGCCTGCGCCAATCAGGATCGCATCATACTCGTGACGCAGCTCATGCACGCGCGCGCGCGAACGCTCGCCTGTGATCCAACGAGAGTCGCCAGTGCGCGTCGCGATTTTGCCATCGAGCGACATCGCTAACTTCAAATGCACAAATGGACGGCCGGTCCGCATGTAGTGAAAGTATTTCTCGTTACCGCGCTCAGCTTCCTGCGCCATTAAACCGGTTTCAACTTTAATGCCGACGCTGCGCAGATGCGCAAAGCCTCGGCCCGAAACTTTGGGATTCGGATCTTCAACCGGAGCCACTACTCGGGCTATGCCAGCTGCAATCAAAGCGTCCGTGCAAGGCGGCGTGCGGCCAAAGTGCGCGTGCGGCTCGAGCGATACATACGCCGTCGCGCCGTGTGCTGCTCCCGCTTTTTCCAATGCCAGCGTCTCAGCGTGCTTGATCTCTTCGAACACATAGAAGCCTTCGCCAAGAATCTTTTCACCACGAGCAATTAAACAACCCACGAGTGGTCCAGGACTAACCAACCCCGCACCCTTATCGGCTATTTGCAAGGTACGGCTCATCATTTGCCGATCGGTTTCGCTCCAAACCGGCTTTCTTTCACTTACTGTGGCTGTTTTTTGTGGCACGAAGTTTCTGAACCGATTAGTTGAAAAGGCCGTTCACGTACAACTCTGGATCAAACACGACCAGGTCGTCCACCTTCTCACCGATACCGGCATAACGAATCGGAAGGTTCAACTCTTTTGCAATCGCGACTGCGATGCCGCCTTTCGCAGTACCGTCAAGTTTCGTTAATACAATTCCCGTGACGCCCGCAACCTTCAAAAACTGTCTCGCCTGTTCCAGGCCGTTCTGGCCCGTTACCGCATCAACGACAAGCAACGTTTCATGCGGCGCGCCTGCTACTTCGCGGCCGGCGACCCGTTTCATCTTTTCAAGCTCGGCCATCAGGTTCGACTTGTTGTGAAGGCGACCCGCCGTATCGACGATCAGCACATCCGAATTGCGTGCTTTTGCAGCTTTCAATGAGTCAAACAACACGGCTGCAGGATCAGTTCCCTGTTTCTGTTGGATCAATGGCACTCCGGTGCGTTCGGCCCAGATGGCCAACTGATCCGAAGCGGCGGCTCGAAAGGTATCGGCAGCGCAAATCAGAACATCGTTTCCTTCCGCCTTGATTCGTTGGGCAAGCTTTCCGATGGTGGTGGTCTTGCCGACGCCATTCACGCCGACGACCATCATCACGTAAGGAGCGACATCATCCGGAACATTGTTTTCTGAAGCAACTCCCTGCGCTTCGGAGGCCCGCAAGATTCTAAGCAACTCGTCTTTGATTGCGAGCTTTAACGCGTCCAAATCGTTGATCTGTTTGCGTGCAATCCCCCGACGGACCGTCTCCAAAATGTGTTGAGTGGTTGCAACTCCGATGTCGGCGGCGATGAGTGCTTCCTCCAACTCATCCAAAAGATTCTCATCGATCTGCTTGAGTCCGGTGAAGACCGTGTCGAGCCTTTCGGAGAGGGATTCTCTCGTTGCCGCCACTGCTCGCCTGAATCTCGCCGAGAACTCCTGCTCGAGCGCGGCTTCCTGAGCCTGCAACTCCTCGATTGAAAGATTGAGACCGAGTACCGAAGTCGCAAACGGCGATCGCGTGGGCATAGATTTTTCGACCCGGCTAATCTCGGGCGCGGGCTCGGGACGCGGAGTTTGATCCCTTCGCACCGTTTCAACTGCCGGCGGAGGCACCGGAATCGGCGCGGCGCCAGTGATGACGGGCGGGACTTCGAGTTCACCGACTGCAGGTATGGCAATCGTGTTTGCTGGGGCTGGTTCCGGCGGCGCTGCTGGTAAGTCGTCCGGTGGCGCTAGTCGTTCTGCTGGTTGGTTGAGTCCAAGAGAAACAAACTGATCCTTGCCTTTGCGTTTCCAAAAAAGTCCCATTAGTTCTCCGCGCGGTTACAACTGCGCTAATTCGACTGTATTCGTAAGTTTTTTCGATTATAAGCGCAACAGCCGCATCCTCACAAAAAGGAAGCGGCTGACGATGAGACAACGTGGAGTAAGTGGTAGGGGCGTTCCTCCGTGTGCGCCCTTCTCAGGACAGACAACTCTTAGGAAACGAGGGGCGCCCACAGAGGGACACCCCTACAACTATGCTACGGAGAGACGTTGGGCTTGATCCTCAGAAGGGGGCTCAGGAATGGGCGCGACTGGCCGCCTCTTGAGTTTCACCGAACCGGGACGGATCTGCCCGTCGCGACAAGCTTCCGAAAACGCCGCGACAACACTGGGGTCATATCGAGTTCCAACAAACGATTCAATACGCGCTACAGCGTCTTCAAACTTCATCGCACTTTGATAAGGGCGATCAGTGGTCATCGCATCGAACGTATCCGCAACCGCAACAATCTTCCCCATCAAGGGTATCTCATCGCCCTTCAGTCCCTGCGGATATCCCCGGCCATCAACCATCTCATGATGCATATACATTCCTGCGAGGAACTCCTTCATTGCGGGAATCTGCGACATGATCTTGTAGCCAATCTTCGGATGCCCCTTCATCACCTCGTATTCTTCATCAGTCAACGCCGCAGGCTTCTTCAGAATGCTGTCGTCAATTCCAATCTTGCCCACATCATGCAACAGCGCACTGATTCGAATCTTTTCACACTCCTCCTCAGATAACCCGAGTCGCTGTGAAATCGCCACTGATATGCGAGAGACGCGTTCAGAGTGGCCTCGTGTGTAGGGATCCTTGCCATCAATTGCAGCCGCGAGTGCTTTGACCGTTCCCAGAAACAGTGCCAGGTTCTCGTTGGCGGAGTTTTGCAGATCCTTGATGTAGTGTTCGATCTTGTCTGTCATCAAGTTGAAGGCAATGCCAAGATCGCCGAAACCCGCGAAG
>JANNON010000395.1:0-4634 GCA_031399105.1 Blastocatellia bacterium
GCCAAGACCGGTAAAGGGCAGCAGGAAGTTTGGCGGATGATCGAAATCGCACTGACCGAAACAAAGATTAGCGTATAACTCGTAAGTACAATCAAACCGCAGGCGGCAATTCAACGACTCTCAACAGCCCCCTTGACTAATCTAGACCGCAATGAGGCCACGCGCGGTGGAATACCCGGCATCATAATGCTGCTGGAGAAGACTCCGCTCACCTCGAGGGAATCACTGTTGCAAAACAACGCTCGGGCAGAAAGGTTTTTGCCACGCAATTGAGCGGCAAGTTTGGCGCCCGATGCGTCCCCTGTTAGCCGCCGGCGATTACCATCCACTTTTTCAACTTCAAAGAGTAAAGAACGTAAATCGGCCGTCGGGCTTTGAGGTTTTTAGAAACGGCCATGAAAGTTTAATAAGAGACGAACTGATATGTCACAGAGAACACGTTCCCGCGCTTCGAGCGCGAGCAGCAATGACGGCAACGGCGAAGATAACGGCACAGTCGCAACCGCCGAAGTTCCGGAAAAAGAGGGCCGAGAAGGTCGCGAGCACCAGGACTTCCTGAATCTTGCCGACCTCAAGGAGATGTCAATCTCCAAGCTGACGTCGATCGCAAAAGGCATGGATGTGCCCGGCGCCACTGGCATGCGCAAGCAGGAACTGATCTTCAAAGTTCTGGCGGCGCAAACCGAGAAGAGCGGTCTCATCTTTTCCGAAGGAGTGCTGGAAACCTTGCCCGATGGCTTCGGTTTTCTGCGAGCGCCCGAATACAACTATCTTCCGGGCCCAGACGATATTTATGTATCGCCGTCACAGATTAGAAAATTCGACTTACGCACGGGCGATACGGTAAGCGGTCAGATTCGACCGCCCAAAGAGGGTGAACGCTATTTCGCGCTGATCAAAGTTGAAGCAATCAATTTCGAGTCGCCGGATCAGGCGAGAGAGAAGGTATTTTTCGACAATCTCACGCCGCTGTACCCGGAAGAACAATTGCGCATGGAAGTGACGCAGGAGAATCTCTCGGCGCGTGTCATTGATCTGGTGACGCCGCTGGGCAAAGGACAACGCGCACTGATCGTCGCTCCGCCACGCACCGGTAAGACGATGCTGCTGCAAACAATCGCGAATTCCGTTACGCAAAATCATCCGGAAGTTACCTTGATTGTTTTGTTGATCGACGAACGACCGGAAGAGGTTACGGATATGCAGCGATCCGTCAATGGTGAAGTCATCTCTTCAACGTTTGACGAACCGCCCACACGTCACGTGCAAGTTGCGGATATGGTGATCGAAAAGGCCAAGCGGCTGGTTGAACACAAACGCGACGTGGTGATTCTGCTGGACTCTATTACCCGCCTGGCACGCGCGCACAACGCCGTCGTTCCGCCCAGCGGCAAGATTCTTTCCGGCGGTATCGACTCGAATGCTCTGCAACGACCAAAGCGCTTTTTTGGAGCCGCTCGAAATATCGAAGAGGGTGGCTCACTAACAATTATTGCGACCGCCTTGATCGACACCGGCTCGCGCATGGATGACGTCATCTTCGAAGAATTCAAGGGTACCGGTAACAGCGAAATTCACCTCGACCGCAGATTGAGTGACAAGCGCCTGTTCCCGGCCATCGACTTGCAACGCTCTGGAACGAGAAAAGAGGAGTTGCTGCTTAGCAAGGAAGATCTCAATCGCATTTGGGTCATGCGCCGAGTGCTGAATCCGCTATCACCCGTTGAGCAGATGGAAGTAGTGCTGGAACGACTTGAGAAAGCAAAGTCCAACGCGGAATTCCTCGCTTCAATGCAAAGCTAAATGAATAAGGATGGAGGCGGAAGGATGAAAGGAGTTCCCAACTCGAACTCCTGAAGTCTCGTCGTTCCCCCTTTGTCTTTTTCTCATCCGTCATCCTTCATACTTACACTAATCGTGCGCATCGGGATCCTATCTTCAGAAGTTGTGCCTTTTGCGAAAACCGGCGGACTTGCCGATGTCGCGGGTGCCCTGCCGAAAGCTCTCAAGCAACATGACGAGGATGCAGTTGTCGTGCTCCCGCTTTATGAGCAGATCGACCGGCAACTGCTCAGCGAAGAGATCATTGAAGACGTTCCCGTTCAATGGCGCGGAGGAGTTCAGCCGACACGTGTCTACCAAAGCGAAGCCGGCGGGGCTCCAGCGTACCTAATCGAAGCTCCGAAATATTTTTCGCGCCCTTCGATCTACGGTCATCAGGACGATCACGAACGATTTGCTTTCTTCTCTCGCGCCGCACTTGCGCTCTTCAAGCACTTAAACTGGACACCCGACGTCGTTCACGGCAATGACTGGCCCTGCGGATTTGCCACCGTAGAACTCCGCGCGCGTCAACATCACGATCCCTTCTTTCTGAACACTCGCAGCGTCTTCTCGATTCATAATCTTGCCTACCAGGGAGCCTTTGACCCAAAGGATCTTTGGTGGCTTGGCTTTGGCGAATCCCCGGAAAGAGACGATTTCATGTTTCGCAGCGTGGCGTCGTCACTGAAAGCCGGATTGGTCGCTGCCAATGCCTTATCTACCGTTAGTCGCCGCTATGCTCAGGAGATTCAAACTCCCGAACAGGGAAATGGGCTCGACTGGGTGTTGCGAGCACGCCGAGATCGACTTGCCGGAATCACTAATGGGGTCGATTACGATATTTGGAATCCAGAAACAGACCCGCACATTGCTGCAAATTTTTCGGCGAAAGACCTGGCGGGAAAACGCGAGTGCAAGGCCGATCTGCTGAAGCGCTTTAGCCTGCCGTTGGAACTCGAGCGCCCAATCATCGCAATCATCTCCCGGCTGGTCGCCCAAAAGGGTTACGACTTGATTCGTGAGGCTGCCGGAGAGATACAAAGAACGGGTGCATTTTTTATCGCACTCGGGGCCGGGGCAAGAGAATATGAGGACTTTCTGCAAAGCTGGCACGACATCGCCCCGCATCGAGTTGGAATTTACAAAGGCTATGCGGGCGAACCGCTAGCGCACCAAATTGAAGCCGGCGCGGATATTTTCCTCATGCCGTCGAATTACGAACCTTGCGGTCTGAACCAGATGTACAGCATGCGCTACGGCACAGTTCCCGTGGTGCGCGCGACCGGAGGATTGGACGATACTGTCCAGAATTTTAGCGAGCGGACCGGCGCCGGGAACGGGTTCAAGTTTCACGACTACCGGGCCTCGGCGCTGCTTGATAAATTACGCGAAGCCCTATACTTTTATGGTAAGCCGGATGTCTGGAAGCAGATTCAGAGTAACGGGATGGCAATGGACAATTCATGGTCAGCCGCGGCGGCGAAATACATCGAGTTTTACCGGGAAGTAACGAAGCTGTGATGGCTACCAACACCCGATAAGCCTAATTTGAATAGATTACGAAAGCACCAAGGAGACAGTAATGAGCGAGCATGTAACAGAAGTTAGCGATAGCAGTTTTGAAGCAGATGTCCTGCAATCAGATAAACCCGTATTAGTGGATTTTTGGGCAGCCTGGTGTGCGCCGTGCCGCATGCTGGCGCCAACGGTTGACGCTGTTGCCGAGAAGTATGTGGCCAGCGCCCGGGTAGTTAAATTGAACGTTGATGACAATCCCTCGATTTCACAGCGCTACGGTATCAAAGGGATCCCGACGCTGATCCTTTTCAAAGGCGGAAAGGAAGAAGAGCGAGTGGTCGGGGCAACTTCAAAAGAGGCTATTTCAAGAATGATCGACAAACACGTTGGCGCGGCAACCGTTTAGTCTGTTGTTTTTATAGTGGCGCGAACTTTCCTGGATGTTTGTTCGCGCCACTTTTATGTTCCATTCCCGATTCACCTCAGCTCAATACCAATCTTTGGTGATCGATGAAGACACTGCTTTGTTTTGGTCTTTGGTCTTGGGCCTTTGGTCTTTGAGCTAACTCTGCTCGCAGCGAGTGCCGGTGACCAAACAAACTCAAAGACCAAAGTCCAAATACCAAAGGCCATTTTTATCATGTCCAAAATCATCGTTGTAATCGGCGCCCAGTGGGGCGATGAAGGCAAAGGCAAGATCGTCGATCTGCTCGCCGAACATTTCGACATCGTCGTGCGCTATCAAGGCGGCCATAACGCCGGCCATTCCGTTCAGGTGGGCGAAAAGTCCTTCGTACTTCACCTGCTGCCATCGGGAATAGTGCACCAGGGAAAAACCTGTGTGCTCGGTAACGGCATGGTGATCGATCCCAAAGCCTTCTTTCTGGAGGCCGATCGTCTGGTATCGCAGGGCATCGAGGTTTCACCCGAACGAGTGAAGATCAGCTCGCGAGCTCACTTAATCTTTCCCTATCACCGCGCGCTCGATCACACGAGTGAGGAACGTCTCGGTAATGAGAAAGTAGGTACAACGCTGCGCGGTATCGGTCCAGCTTACGAAGACAAAGCTGGCCGGCGTGGAATTCGCACGGCGGATGCACTGGTTCCAGAAGTGCTGCGCTCGCGCATTGAACGTAATCTCGAGGACGCGAATCGGATCATTGAGGCGTACGGCGGTGACAAGCTGGATGCCGATGAAATCTACAAGGAGATGCTGGCGCTTACCGAACGTCTCGGAGCTTTTATTGGCGACACAACGCACTATCTGAACGTTGCGGCTTCGGAAGGTCGCT
>JANNON010000422.1:0-5394 GCA_031399105.1 Blastocatellia bacterium
CCCCTCTATGTCCCTGAATTACGTTAATGCAGAGAGGGGCGCCCACGGAGGGACGCCCCTACAATCCGACGCACGATTCTCAATTCTTTGAACATGAAACTACAAAATCGTCTTGCCTTAATCACCGGTGGTGGCCGTGGGATTGGTCGCGCAATTGCACTCGAATTCGCGCGCGAAGGCGCTCAGATTGCCCTGGCTGCCCGCACGCGAGAACAGGTTGAAGAAGTGGCCGACGAGATTGGTGAAACTGCCAAGCCGCTGGCCTCTGTCTGCGATGTCTCGGATGTCACAAGCGTAGAAAGTTTCTTCGCGGCAATCTTCGTCCACTTTGGCAAGTGGCCTGACGTCCTTGTAAACAATGCCGGCATCGCTATCAGTGCGCCGCTGGTAAAGACAAGTGATGAGTTGTGGCAGCGTCACCTCGCGATCAATCTCAGCGGTAGTTTCTACTGCACACGTTCGGCGTTGCCTTCCATGATTGAAAAGAAGTGGGGGCGAATAATCAACATCGCGTCGATTGCCGGCAAAACAGGCGCGCCTTACATCGCAGCGTATTCAGCTTCAAAGCACGGTTTGCTGGGACTAACCCGATCGGTCGCGCTCGAAGTAGCGACCAAGGGGATCACCGTCAATGCGATCTGTCCCGGGTATGTCGATACCGAGATGACTTCGCGTGGGGTTGAGAACATCACCAGCCTGACTGGCAGAAGCGCCGACGAAGCGCTCGACTCGCTGAAGCGCATGAGTCCGCAGAATCGACTGGTTACTTCTGAAGAGGTCGCTGCGCTGGCCCTGCTGCTGGCGTCGGATGAAGGTCGTGGAATAAACGGCCAGGCGATCAATGTGGATGGTGGAACGGTGCTGTTCTAACCAAATGCAAAAACTGCCACAGATTTCGCAGATTGCACAGATAAGCAAATTGGGTGCGGCCGGCTGTTACTTCTTCGACAAGAGGCCATCTCATTAATCTGTGAAATCTGCGTAATCTGTGGCTGGCTTTTCCTTGATCCTCAAAGCAACCACCGCGCCTTCAGATTCGTTGCCACATCCCGTACACGAGCCTGATCGGCAGTCCCACGATATTGAAATATTCCCCATCGACTTCTTCAACAAACAGCGCGGCCTTTCCCTGAATCCCATAAGCGCCGGCTTTGTCCAATGGCTCGTCCGTTGAGACGTACCAATCAATCTCTGCTTCCGAGAGTTCACCAAAACTGACTCGCGTGGTCGCATGTTCGACAATTGAACCCACGCCCACTCGCACCAGAGCAACTCCTGTTAACACATCGTGCCAGCGGCCGCTCAGCAATCGCAGCATGCGCCTGGCTTCATCTGGTTCGTGGGGTTGCCCAAGAATTTCTCCCTCAACTACCACGACTGTGTCTGCCCCAAGGACCAGACCTGAAGAGAGTTTGTCAGCTATGACAGATGCTTTCCCGAGAGCCAATCGTTTGACGTAAGTAATCGCGTCTTCATTAGGCTGACGTGATTCGTCAATGCCTGCGACGACCGCTTCGAATGGCCAGCCGACGGCGTTCAAGATCTCCATACGACGAGGACTCTTCGAAGCAAGCACCAGTTTCTCTAAATGCACGGGTCTATTTTCCACAAAGCCTCCTGCTTGGCGCGTTCACGAAATGTCGTTTACACTGAATGGGAAGCAAACAGCAAACAGCAAACAGCAAACAGCGAACAGCGAACAGCAACAGCAAACAAGTGACAAGTGACAAGTGACAAGACGATACCCGAGAGTGTTGAGACATAGTAAGAATTCCTTCAGCAGAAGCAAGATCAGCGTTGCACAAGCAGTCGGCACATCGTTACGAGGCTTTCGTCTCATTCACCACAACCTTCAGGTTGGGGTGAATGAGACGTATCTCTGGCGGCAATATCATGCGGGCACTGCTGGTGCAAAGCTAGCAAGATCAGTCTTGTCACTCGTCACTTATTACTGGTCACTCGCTAACATCTAACATCCGACATCTAACATCTACGCAACCGATGGACCAGTTAATCAAAACTTTACCGATCATCATGCGCGCGGCTGGCGATTCGGACGAGGTTGCGCAGGCGGCCTGCTTCGCCGCGTGGAATCATGCGGTTGGCGAGGGCTTGCGAAACAATGTCGTGCCCATGCGGCTTGATGAACGCAAGCTGGTGGTTGCCGTTCGCGATGCAATTTGGCAGCGACAATTGAAAAGCATGATCGGACAGTTGATCTCGAGAATTAATCATGTGCTCGGTCAGCCTTTGGTCAGTTCAATTGAACTCCTGATTCGGCCGGAACTGATCTTAAGCGCGGCTCCCGTTAAGCAAGTGCGAGACATGGACGATGTACCTGAGGAACTACTTTTCGCTGCCGGCAAAATCAATGATCCGGACTTGCGCCGGGCTTTCCTGGGCGCTGCCGGAAGCTGCCTGGCGCGAACGGAAGAATGAATCTCAGATTTGAGATTTGATTTTGAGATATTTCAGATTTGAGATTATTCGAGATTAGAGATCTAACGCCAAACCGACATCCAAGCTCTGACATCCGACATCTACTAACACCCAGCATCGAACATCCAACATCTACTAACTTCCAGCATCTAACATCCGACATCTACTCCTATGCCAATCACCGAAGCCGACATAGCAAAGATCGCGAACCTGGCCCACATTGAAATCACTCCCGAAGAGCTTAAAGTCTTCGTGCCGCAGATCTCCGAGGTCGTTACCTACGTTGAACAGCTAAACGCCATTGACACAAGTAACGTCGAACCAGCGCTCGGCGGACTGACACCCGAGGGCGAGCGCACTGATTCTGCCCGAGACGATGTAGTGCGACAGTCGTTGGGACAGGAGACCGCCCTCGCTGAGGCGCCTGACGCGGCGTCCGGTCACTTCCGTGTACCGAAGGTTCTTTAGTTTCTCCATTGAATGCAGGCCAACGGACCAGGTAACACTTACTAACAGATGAATCCCTTCTCCCCCAAACTTCCGACCAACCTCAGTTTGAGCTCCGTCGATCTCTCGGAGCACCTGAGCCGTCGAGTCTCCGAGCAGCAGCAGGAGCATCACTACTCGACGATTGCCGCAGAGTATGAGGTCCATTACAGCGATGCTTGCAGCCGCGATTATCGCTGGCGTTTCATCTACGAGCCGATGTTCACCGGAATCGAGTTGGCGGGGAGAAATGTTCTCGACGCAATGTGCGGCAGCGGACAAACAACCGAGTATCTGCTGGCCCAGAACGCATTGGTCACCGGGTTGGATATCTCTGGTGAGGCGATTGAGTCTTATCAGTCGCGGTGGTCGAACGCGCAAGGTTTGCGCCGGTCGCTCTTTAGCTCAGATTTGAAGGAAAGCTCGTTCGATTGCGTGGCGATCGTTGGCGGCCTTCATCATATTCATCCGCACGTCAGCGAAGGCTTGCAAGAAATTCATCGCCTGCTGAAACCCGGTGGCCACTTCTGTTTTATGGAGCCGCATACGGGATCGCTGCCCGATATCGTGCGAAAGTTCTGGTACAAGCACGATCGACTGTTTGCCGATAATGAAGCCGCGATTGATCTGCACGCTCTGAAGAACGAGTTTGCCCAAAAGTTCACTTATCGAAGCGTACAGTATCAAGGCAACGTCGCGTTCCTGCTCGTCTTGAACTCGCTGGTCTTCCGTATTCCGGCCGGATGGAAGCCATCGTACTCGCGACCGTTGATGGCGTTGGAAGCTGGCATCAATCGCTTCCAGGGAAAGCTATCGTCTTGCTATGTCGTCGCGCAGTGGCAAAAGCGCTGAGATTGCGTTCCATGTTTTCGGGGAGTAATTGATGAATCAGAAGAGGGGCGGCCACGGAGTGCCGCCCCTACAAAGTTTCAGATAGAATTCTGGTTATGGATCTTACTGATAAATCTGTTGCCGAGTTGGTTTCACTAATGGGCTCCGGCGAAACCAGTGCGCGTGCGGTCGTTGAAGCTTCTCTTAATGCGGCTGACGATCTTAATGAGACGCTCAACGCTTTTCTTGAGATAGATCGCGGAGCACTGGATCGCGCCGACGCCACTGCCGGCCAAACTGGGCCACTCGCCGGCGTGCCAATCGCTATCAAAGACAATATCTGCGTCCTTGGGCTACAAACATCCTGCGGCTCGCGAATTCTCGGCGACTATCATCCGCCATATAACGCAACCGTTATCGAACGACTGCTCGCTGCGGGCGCAGTCGTAGTCGGCAAAACCAACTGTGATGAATTTGCGATGGGCTCGTCAAACGAGAACTCAGCCTTTGGCCCAGTGAAGAACCCCTGGGATCCGACGCGTGTACCAGGTGGATCGTCTGGTGGCTCAGCAGCCGCAGTGGCGGCGGGCATCGTGCCGATCGCTCTTGGTTCCGACACCGGCGGATCCGTTCGGCAGCCCGCTTCTCTTTCAGGTGTAGTCGGTTTGAAACCAACGTATGGACGAAACTCGCGTTATGGTCTGGTGGCGTTTGCGTCTTCCCTTGATCAAGTTGGAGTGTTCGGTCGATCAGCACGCGATGTCGCGACCGTGCTCGGCGTGATAGCAGGACGTGATCCGTACGACGCCACTACCGCCGACGTCGCGGTGCCGGATTATGCAGCTCAACTCGCTGAATCGATATCCGGAGCGCGTATCGGCTTTCCCAAGGCATTGTTTGGAGAAGGTCTTTCGGAAGAGGTGCGCGAGTCAGTGTTGAGTGTGGTTGAGACTTATCGGGAGCTCGGCGCGGAGATCGTTGACGTTGAGCTGCCGCACGCAAAGTACGCAATCGCGGTCTACTACATCATCGCGACCGCAGAGGCTTCGTCAAACCTCGCGCGATTCGACGGCGCGCGTTATGGCTTTCGCGCTGAAGGTGCGCCTGAATTGCGCCAGATGTATCGCCGGACGCGCGACGAAGGTTTCGGGGCGGAAGTGAAACGACGCATCATGCTGGGTACTTACGTGTTATCGGCGGGTTATTACGATGCCTACTATCGCCGGGCGCAACAGGTGCGGACGCTGATCAAGAACGATTTTCGCAAAGCGTTTGAAAGCTGCGATGCGATCATTACTCCGACGGCGCCCACGACGGCGTTTTTGATTGGAGAGAAAGTGGACGATCCGTTGGCGATGTACTTGAACGACATCTACACGGTGACGGCGAATTTGGCGGGCGTGCCGGGCATTAGTGTTCCGTGCGGATTATCGCGTGAGCGATTGCCGATTGGCTTCCAACTGCTTGGGCCATATTGGTCTGAACCAGTGCTGCTGCAACTTTCACACGCGTATGAGAGTGCGCGACCCTTCATTGAGCGACCACCAATCTACGCGACTTCAACATGAGCGTTGTCATGACCCCAATACAATTGTTGGGTTAAGACTAAGCAGGTTTGGCACTTTTTGCCACGTGATG
>JANNON010000454.1:0-2374 GCA_031399105.1 Blastocatellia bacterium
GTCGCGTTATCGTTGATCTGGCGTAGCTCTTCTCGGCATGGACCGTTTGGGCTACCGGCGTGCCAAATTTTTCCTTTATGACAGCGTCTCGATCTAAAGCTGCGTCATTCACGCCTTCCGGAACTTCGATCGGCACCTCGACTCTTCGTGATTTGCCGCCTTCAGTGACGATCATCTCCTCCACAGCTACAAAAGATGTGAACTGCGTCATTAACCGGTACTCAAGGCCGAGATTCGTAATCGTTTCCTGCAAATCCGGCTTCATCGAACTGCTTTGTGCGCCGCTGTAATCCTGGCTCATCAAATCTTCGATTCGTTGTCGTGCCCAAAGCGCCGGCAAGACATCGTGCTGCGCTTGCGATTCAGGAAAGTCCACATCGATTTCCCGAACAAAGTCCCGGCCCGACATCTTTCCCTTCAGCCTCAGCTTTCCCTTGCCCGAGCCGGAGTAGCGGCCAGTCAGCACTAAGGGTTTGGCGTCGAACAGATCGGGAACACGAACCGGGTAGACATCAGTCACCGGCAAACCATTCCAGTCAATCGAGATGTCTGTCAAAAGCGGATTTCTTACTCGTTCATGAAATCGTTTCGCTGCAGCGGAACCATCATCAGTTAACGCCACGTATTCAACTTCACCACGGCCCTGCTCGGCCATCTTGTCCAGCAGGAAGCGATTTACAGAATTTCCAATCCCAAAGGCGAAGATGCGTGCGTTGGGATGCTTCTGAATTTCCGAAACGATCTCCATGTCGTTGCCGACGTATCCATCAGTCATGAAACAGACGATCCGCACATGCTCTTGAGAATCAGAAGGCTCAAGTGCCGTAAGAATCGCTTTCATCATCTCGGTCCCGCCCTGACCTGACGCGTCGTCCAGAAACTGCTGTGCCTTCCTTAAGTTTGCAGGAGACGCGGGAACTGGCCCAGGAAAGAGCACGCGAGTATCTCCAGCGAATGTAATCAAGTTAAACGTGTCAGCAGGGTAAAGGTTGTCGAGGGCGAGCTTCATAGTCTCTTTCGCCTTCTCAATCGGAAACCCATTCATTGATCCCGAAGTGTCGAGCACAAACACCAGTTCTTTTGGGGTCACATCTTCAGTCGTCACGCGATCGGGTGGCTGCAGAATGAAAGTGAAGAAACCTCCAGCGCCTGCGCGATGAGTCAAGAGCGCATCGTTGATTCCCTTCCCGCCCACGTCGTAACGTAAAACAAAATCCTGATTTGGAATTGCGGAGGCTTCTTTTAACTTGATGCGCGCTTGTTGAGGTTGAGCTTGTTCGATGTTAACGGCATGCGACTTTGAGTTAAGAGCGTCAATCGGAACGCCTGCATCGATCCTAATGTCGAGAGTAATGTCATGGCCGCTCCGTGTCGTGGGATGCGCAAACTTCGGCGTGATGCGCGAGCCATCCGGAACCTGCTCTGTGTCAGGAGCGAACCCGTTTCCGCTAGCGCCTGCCGCAGCGCCGGGAACGTACCGCGGGCCAACCACCATTGGAAACACAAATTCGTATACTCCATCCTCATACTTCAGCGTCTCAACATAACTGATGCTGATCTTGATCTGCTCACCAGGGAGGATGTTGGCAACCGATTGCGTGAAGATGTTTGGGCGCTCCTGATCGAGAAGACTCGCAACTTGACCGTTGTTCTTTGCTGCGTCGTATACCGCTTGAGCCTCTTCCCTTCGCAGGATGCGTCCTCGCACGACGCGTTCGCCTACCGTCATCGTCATGTCGTCAACGGCTGCGTTTTGCGGCAGCGGAAAGGTGTAGACCGCTTCAATCTTTTCTTTGAAAGGATTCTCGAACTCCTGAGTAACGTTGACGCGCGAAATAAAACCGCTGATCTCTGCCTTCACCTGCGTTTGCTTGAGCGGGCAGATCGCTTTTGGTTTCATATCCGCGCCTAGAACCACGAGTGCTCCCGGTGATTCTCCGGTTTGCGCGGATGCCGGCTCCTGAACATTCGTGAAAGCGAGGATCGCAATTATGACTGCGGACGTAGCGATTACTGCGATTGAGTTAATGAAGAAGTGACGACGCGCGATGTTCATGGAGTGCCTCCTTAAGTCGATCTAAATGCGGTGAGCTAGACGCGGCGAGTAGTGGTGCTGCGAAGTTTTAGACTCCACTCACATTCCGTGGTTCCAGCATTGGCTGAAATAAGAACGAGGGCAGCAAGCGCCTCTTGCAGCTCGCGCGGCTCTACACAAAAAAATAAATACACATCGGTACATCTGCGGGTGAAACCCTGGACAAGCGCAAAGCAATCAGAACCGCGGAGCGCAGCGACCGGGCCGACGCGAAAAATTCAACTGGTTTTGAAAAGAGATCTTCACTACTAAAGTCTAGAGTCAACTAATGCTTCTTCC
>JANNON010000498.1:0-7950 GCA_031399105.1 Blastocatellia bacterium
AACACCAGCAGCGCCAGAACGCCGAGAATCAAACCGAAAATCGCAGTCCGCTGACCGGTAAACAACAGCATGACGGTCAACGCAGCTCCGCAGAAAAACCATCCCGCACGACAAAAATAGCTGACCGCCATCGCTCCAAAACCAAAAGCGATAATCGCTCCCAATTCGATGTAGCGGCCCCACTCTTCAGCACTGCTATAGGTCGCCAGCGCGCGTTTGATCTTTCCGAGAGCAATCGACTCGTAAGCATCCGTGTGGTCCAACCAGTACTGCTCAAAGGGGGGAAAGCCGTAAGCCAGGTGATAGAGCCCGTAGAGCGAGGTGATGAGTCCCAGCACAACGACCAGCTTCAAAGCTGTCTGCACGAACTCAGGTTTGATCGCCTGACCGAAATAGAACCAGGCAACCGGAACCAGAATGAAGAGCGCGCCCGAAAAGCCGACTGCGAGTCCGCCCTGGAGTGGATTGAAGATCTGCAGGAAATAGATAAGTGCCAGTACAGAGACCATCTTTGCCAACGGCGTCTCGATGAAGATGCTGAAGCGGCGGCGCTGTAACAAAGTCATCATCGCGAGGATCGTGACAACGGGCGTTACCAAATGGATGGGATCGGATTGTGTGTAGGGCAGAAAAATATACTGAGCCCGACGGATGAAACCACGTAGCGGCTCAAACAGCATCATCGCAAACAAGCCGGCTTCCAAACTCGCTAACAATGGGAGCGCTAGTGACCAAACCAGCGTGCTCAAGCCCAACCAACGCAATGCTTCCCCACCGGTATTTACTGCCCAAACAGCGAGCGCCGAAAACGGAAGTGTTGCGATGGGCCAAAGCTTAGCTGGGCCAACCGGCGCGCTGCGTTGTGTAAGGATGTGACTGCTCATGATCAAGTGCCGAGGCTGGGAATCAGCCGGCAACAGCGAGCCTGGGCCAGGCGCGTTTGGTGCTGCCGTTAGCAAGCAATTGCGCTCCGGCAAGCAGATCGTCCGCACATGACGCAGGCGCGACCGAACCCAGGAACTGCAGAACTCGATAGGCAAAGACTTTCTGGTCGAATTTTTCGGCATGCTGCCGGAGCAACGACTGGTTCCAGATTCGACTCTCGAATTCCTCAATCGCTGCTACCAGTGCCGAACTTTCCGGTTTCTCAAAGAACACGCCCGTGATGCCTTCAACGACCGTCTCCATCGCCCCACCCCCGCGATAAGCAATCACCGGGCGGCCCGCCGCGTTTACTTCGAGCGGGACCATGCCGAAATCCTCTTCACCCGTAAACAGCAGCGCACGACAGCGGCTCGCATACAGCGCGACTTGCTGATCCGGTTGGCGTCCCAGGAATTCGGTACGCGGACCAGCGAGTTTTTCGAGACGCCCACGATCGGGGCCATCACCGACAATCAACAGACGCCGATCCAACTTCTTACAAGCCTCAATCGCAAGATCGATTCGCTTGTAGGGGACCAGACGCGAAAGGACGAGATAGTAGTCATCAATATCACTGGTGGGATGAAAACGATCGACTTCGATCGGAGGCGGGATGACAACGGCTTCGCGGTCGTACACCTGTTTAATGCGGTCGGCCACTAGCTGTGAATTGGCGATGTAGTAGTTGGGCTGTTGGGCAGCGCGCAGATCCCACTTTCTAAGACCCCAAAGCGCGAAGGGCAAAACGGAGCGAGCAGCCGAACCAAAACTTTCGCGCTCAACGTAATCTTCATAACGCCAAACCCAACGCATCGGCGTGTGGCAGTAGCAAACGTGAACGGCATCGGAACGACGGCGCACGCCTTTGGCGTAGCCGGAGCTGCTGCTCAGAATCAGATCGAAATCGGCCAGATCAAATTGCTCGACGGCAAAGGGATAGAGCATGAAATACTGACGAAAACGGTTCTCAATGCCCGGCAGCCACTGCATAGGAGAGGTGCGGATGTCAGCCGAGCGAAGTTCTGCGGGCAAGCGATGCGGCAATGCCACCGTCGTGTAGATCGGCGACGCTGGAAAAGAATCGTGCATAGCCGCGGCGACGCGTTCCGCTCCGCCCATTTGTATGAAGTAGTCGTGTACGAGTGCAATCTTTGACAATGAGACCCCAGCCTTTCTGGAACTATTAGGAATAGACTCAGAATGGGTTGGAGTTTTCAGTTAGCCTTGCGAAGAGATTACAAATTGACGGAAGTCTGGAAGGTATCTCTGATTGGGTGTATTTGCCGCGAAGGTTGAGGCTAACGAGGGATGCGATTTAGAAAACGATTTACCGTTGCTCATCTGACATTGATCATTTGTCATTGCAAAAGGAGGTCTTTGACTTTGGACTTTGGACTTTGGACTTTGGACTTTTTTAAGAATGACAAATGATTAATGTCAAATGATGAATGGTAAATATTCTTTTCCGCCCCTTCAGCCAGCATTCTCCACTCTTTCGAGCCATGCTTCTCTCCAAAACAAGAACGACTGCCGGGGACATAAGCGGTGACAGATCCCATCGCACGTCGCGCCTTCCAGTAGCACTGTGTCTTTCAACTTACGTTGCTTCGTCGTAGCTTCCAGTACGATGTTCTCCACCCGATCCTGGACCCGCATCACCTGGCCGCAGAAACTCATCATCGAAGGAGCGAAAAGCAGGTTCTGGTGTTTGCCCGTCGGATCAAGAGTTTGCCTGATCTGTTCCAGCCGCTTTACTCGCACCAGCTCGCCAGGCTTCAAATTGAGCGACTGCAGTTCGATCTGCGTTTCGGCTGGCCCAGCAACAAAACGCCACGACTTGATTCCCGTGACGTGGGCCAGCTTATTGTAAAACGCGATGAAAAGACTCTGCAGGAAATGAATCAACGAGGTGCGATTGTATTTTAGATCCCAGAAGTATTGCTTCGGTTCCCACCACGGCAACGGTCTCGACGCATTCAGGATCTCAGTCGACTGGCAAAAGAACTCGTCGTTTCGTCGCGCGAACGCCACCAGATCATTCGGGCCGACTTTAGTCAGATGAAATCCGTTAGAAGGCGAAACCGTCCCGCTCTTCTTCAGCCATGCTTCTTTCCAAAAAATCAGGCAGGCCCGACTACAGCCGCCGTGGCTACTGCCATCGCAACGCGCTTCTTCGAGAAACACTGTCGTGTCGAACTGTCGCATCTCCTGATCGTCAACGCAGGTCTTGAATGCCTGACGAGACACGCGAAAGGTCCGCCCGCAAAACCTCAACATCTCAGGCATGAACGGCAGGTTCTCGAGCGAACCGTTCTCGTCCAGGGTCGCCAGAATCTCAGTCTCCGACAAGACCTCCACCAGATCGCCCGGGAGAAACTTGCCGGTCACTGAATTCGTGCATGCATTTTCCAACGTCGCGGTCATCTCTAACTTGCTCCTCTTGCCATCAGAATCGCAGGAATGGTCCGCAGAAGAATGCGCCCATCCAGACCCAGCGACCAGTGGTCGATGTATTCGAGATCGAGCTCCATCCATTGGTCAAACGAAAGATTGCTACGTCCCGAAACTTGCCAAAGACATGTCAGACCGGGCTTAACACTGAATCTTCGCTTTTGCCACGCGACTTCCATCCTCAGCGCGTCGCGCACTGACAATGGACGTGGGCCAACTACGCTCATGTCTCCGAGCAGGACATTCACAAGTTGTGGCAACTCATCGATGCTGGTCCGTCGCAGCCACTTTCCAATTCGTGTAATGCGCGGATCGTTGCGGATCTTGAATATTGGTCCGCTCTTCTCATTCAGATGCTCAATCTCTTTCATGCGCGCTTCGGCGTCGCTACGCATCGTCCGAAACTTCAGCATCCGAAAGCGACGCTTGTTGAAGCCAACGCGCTCTTGAATGAAAAGAACAGGTCCGTCCGAATCGAACTTGATAGCGATTGCAACGAAGATCAGAAGCGGCGCCAGGAGAATCAACAATGCGACGGAGACAACGATGTCGATCAACCGTTTCATCTCTGTTCGCCAGGTAACCGGCGGCGCACTGTGTATTGATAGCAATGGCGCGCCGGCAAACTCTGCCGGACGCGATCGCGCGAGTTGACGCGGAAACGGGTCGGAGAAGAGATGCACCATGATGCCCTGCTCTTCCAACAGGTTGATGGCCATCTCGATGTGCGAGTATTGCGACTTGATCGGCAAAGCGACGAACACTTCATCGATCACGTCGTTGGCGATGATGCTGGGGAGATCTTCTACATTCCCCAAACGTGGAATGCCTTTCACACCATGACCATTGAAGTTTGTTTCGTCATCAACATAGCCAATGATGCGATAACCGAGATCGCTCCGCTCGCTAACTTCATTGGCAAACCAACGCGCTCGCGGTCCGCCGCCCACGATCAATAACTTCTTGATGTTGTGTCCGCGCAAACGCAAACGGCGAAGATTTAGTCTTAACAACAAACGCATCCCACCGATTAGCAGGTAGGCGATCAGACCAACACAGGTAGCGGTCCAAAGCGTGATTGTTGGCCAATTGCCGACGTGAGCAACCCCCAACAAGGTGGCAGTTGCGAGCAACACGGCGCGGCCAATCTCAAACAGTTCTTCGCGAAAAGTGCTGAAGCGATGCGAGCGATAGATACCCTGAAAATTGAAGATCAGATACCAGACAAAGGCCATGAAAACGCCAAGCAGTGCATTTGCCAGTTTGATTCGAGTAGAAAGAAAATCGACCGTGTATTGCGGCAATGGCAGTGGATCATCGGGCGCGTAATTGAGCGTGATGGCCAGCAGCAGCGCGCCCAGCATCAACATCTGGTCGCTCACCTTCAGCGAGAGATTTGCGAGTTGTCCGTATCTGTTTGCGACCATCTTGAGTTTACTCGGGGCTAAGTACTCACCGATCGAAAGAGATTGCTGACTTCCGCTACGGAATCAATGGATTAATAAGTGCAGCGACACTTGCCAGCCGCACATAGCGCTCGATCTTGCTGAACCGATTGCGCGGCACGAGAATCATGTCGCCTGGCTGCAACGTGAGATCGTTTTCGAGATCAGCGCTCTTCTTTAAAGTCTTGAAATTCAACATTCGCACTTCAGCCGTCTCCGCATTTAACTTTCGAAACACGAGAATCTGAGAAGACTTCGCCGAATCCTTGAACCCGCCAGCCAGCAGCACTGCTTGAATGGCAGTCATCTTTTCTCTGACCTCGAACTTGCCTGGCTGGACCACCTCGCCGGCGACCACGATAAAAGGCTTTTGAAACTCCTTCAGAATGATCGTGAGTTCGGGGGACGCTAAACGCATTCGAGCTTTTGCCAGCACGAGCGCTCGCACCTGCTCAAGATTGCGACCGCCAACTTTGAGATCACCGCCAATTTCCAGTGACAGGTAGCCGTCGGGTTGCACCGTTAGCGTCTGGTTAAACTCGGGTGTGTAGCGATACTGAATCTCGAGCACATCGCCCGGACTGAGCGTGTAGCGCTCGTCACGGCCAAAGTTGCCCAGGGCCGGCGCTTGTCCATGGACAGCCAGCGACGCTGAGGCAATCAACGTAACGATGAACAAAGGAAGAACGATGGATCTTGTCGAAAGCATTAGTGACCTCACGCTACAGCCGTCGGTAAAGCCAGCCTGGAATCGAATAGCTACGCTGATTTAGAACAAAGCCGAGAAAGTTGCCGCCGGAGTTTTCGACTATCTGCCGAGCACGGTGAATTTGTCCGCGCCTGGTCCGGCCCGCTTGTACGACAATCGAAATGCCGTCAATGATTGGCGCCAATAAAGTTGCATCCGAAGACACATCGAGCGATTGGCAATCGACAACGATGTAGTCGAAGTTCCAACGCAGCGCTTTCAGGCAAGCCGAGCGGTACTCGGGATCGGAATACCAGTTCCCTGCCTCGCTTGGCTTTCGTAAGCCCACCAGGCCACTCGGAGATCCGTCAGATGGAAACGTTAAAAGATTGTCGAGCTGGGTTTCCGAGCAGTGACTTACGATCTGGCTGGGCTCAGGCAAACGAATGTTTTGGAGACCGGAGGCATCGACTGCCAACACGCGTTTCTGCGTCTGCGTTGCGAGTTCTTTTGCCACTGTGTTGACGACGTAACTAACGCCCTCACCGCGGCATGACGAGGTGAATGCAACCACGCGGTTTCGCAGTTTTCCTTCGTCGTCTACCGACTGAAAAACGTTTCTGATGAGTTCAAGATAAAGGCCCATTTCAGGTCTCATTTCTAGGTAGCAGGGCTGAGTACTGAGTACCAAAAGAAGTTTCGAGTTTCGAGTTTCGAGTTTCGAGTTGAGTTTCGCGTTCTTGCGAATACCTGGCACTCAGTACTCAGTACTCAGTACTCAGTACTCAGCACTGTTCCTTTAACGACAACCGGCGCTTCTCGACAACCATTGCTCTACGCGCGCTGCGATCCTTGGGCAATGACGCGAGCACCGGTTCTCCAGTCAACGCTTCGAGTTCGCGCGGCGTATTCACCGTTTGTCGCAACAACTCAACTGAGAAGACACTACCCACACTGAGCAGAATCCCCAGGAACACTCCCAAAATCAGGTTCAATGGCCGATTTGGTTTCGACGGAAGCTGCGGTTGCACCGGCTCCTCGGCAATCGAGACGTTCGTGATCTTGTTCTGGTCCAACTCGTCTGCGATGCGCGCTTCTTCCTGTTTCTTGTTGTAGAGCTGATAGCTCTCCTCAGACTGCTTGACCTTGCGGGCCAAGTCTTCGAATTGAGCGGTGCTCCCCTCGAGACGCGAGAGTTGCCCTTCATACTGCGCCACTTGTCCGAGCAGAGTTTGGTGACGACCTTTCGCGCCGGCCTGATCCACACGAGCCCGCGCTAGTTCCGTTTCCAGGGTCTGGCGCAACGGATTCAGATCGGTTGACTGCTCGACAGAGGTTTCGCGTACTGCTTTCTGCAGAGCCGCACGCGTGGTGGCGATCTGCTGATCGATCTCTTTTACGAGTCGATCGTCCGAACGAAACTTGGTTAATAGTTGGGTGCGCCGGTTCTGCAGTTCCACGATCATCGTGTTGAGCCGCTCGGCCGAGTACTGATTCGGCAGTGCCCGACTTTGCGTAATGATTCTTGGCTGAACCGTCTTGAGTTGCTGCTGCACACGTTCAATTCGTTCGCTTACGTCATGCAGCAAAGCCTCTGTTTCCAGCAGCCTTGACCTGGTATCAGTCAACTTTTGAACAGTCTGTTCCTTTTGTTGGGCAAGAGAGACGACGTTCATGGATTGCTGAAAACTGGAAAGTTGTTTCTCAGCGTCGAGCAGTTGCTGTTCGGATTGATCCGCCTGCGTTTTGAAGAACTCGAAAGTGCCGGGCGGACGATGCAAGCGCAGATGCTTCTCCAGGTAGAGGTCGCGCACCTTCTTCAAAACCAACGCTGCCTGGGCCGGAGACTCAGATGAGTATTTGATCTCGATGATGCTCGCCTTCTTGACTGGCTCTATCAAGAGTGCCTTTGCCAGGCGTTCGCTGGCTTCTTCGATCTTCGCTTCCGCGCTACGCGGCTCTTCTTTCAGACCAAGCCGCTGGAGCAAGGAAGGACGTTTCTGCGATAGATCGACCTCTTTAACAACCTGGTTCAGAAGGTCCTTGCTGTTGAGTAGTTCGATTTCCGAGTTGATCTGATTTTCAGTAACGTCGCTTTCGGGGGCGGTTCCATTCAGTCCGGACGTGCGCTCGGCTGTAATCGGCACGTCGGTGCGAGTGTTCTTAACAAGGATTCTCATGCGCGCCTCATACTCATTTGGCATGAGGTAGGTCACGACGGCGGTGCCCACCGCGACCGTCAAGAATGTGACGCTGATCAGGACCTTATAGCGAAACAGCACGCCGGCAATGTCGCGCAACGAAAGATCAGCTCGCAGTGATGTGTTCAATTGGGGCCGGTTCATAAGAGAAGTCTGCAAATGGGTTAAAGGAGGAATGCAAAGAAGATTCCGGTTTAGTTGAGGGAGAGGGTTGGGGGGAAGGTGTTGGGTGTTGGGTGTT
>JANNON010000427.1:0-8361 GCA_031399105.1 Blastocatellia bacterium
CGCCGCGCTGCTCGCCGATCCCGCGAGCGAGACGCCCAAGCCCGGCGATGCGGCCTTCGCGCGCACGCGCTTCGTCATGGTCGCGAGCCCGGCGCAGGCGCTCGAGGCGGCCGCTTGCGTCGCGCGCGACGCGGGGCTCGCGATCCATTCGCTCGGGCCGGCGGTCGAGGGCGAGGCGAGGCTGGTCGCGGATCTCGGAAACAAGCAGCATATGATTCTTAAGAACCATGGGTTGCTCACCGTTGGCAAGAGTCCAGCCGAAGCTTTTCTTTCGATGTTCATTCTCGAACGAGCGTGCAAGATTCAGATCCTCGCGCAGAGTGGGAACTCAGAACTAATGCCGGTCCCGGAACCTATCCTGCAACTTGTGGCCAAACAACAAAGTGCCGTCACCGTGGGCCAGGGCGCGCAACTAACATGGCCGGGTTTACTGCGCAAGCTTGATCGTATCGACACTTCCTATCGTGATTGAGTGCAATTGTAGGGGTGTCCCTCCGTGGGCACCCCTCTGTCACCCAGACGCACTCCGGTTTTAGCAAGTCTTAATGTTAAAGAGGGGCGCCCACGGAGGGACGCCCCTACAATCACTATGCAGAAACTCGTTCCTACCCTGGTACTGATCCTCGTCGCTTTCGTTGGGGAGGCGCAACAACCCACGCTGACAGCGACGCCGGAACTTCGCTGGTACAAAGGCAACACCCACACCCACACACTGAACAGCGACGGCGACTCAACGCCTGATGAAGTGGTGCGTTGGTATCGCGAACACGGCTATCAGTTTCTGGTGCTCACCGATCACAACTTCATCACCAGCGTCGATGGACTAAACGCATTGCATGGCGCCGATGAACAGTTTCTGGTGATCAAAGGCGAGGAGGTCAGCGACAAGTTCGGCAGCAAGCCCATTCACGTTAACGGCCTTAACGTTTCGCGTCTGGTAAAGCCGCAAGGTGGAAGGAGCGTAGTCGAAACAGTGCAGCGAAATGTCGATGCCGTTCGAGAGGCGGCCGGCGTTCCACACATCAATCATCCGAACTTCGAGTGGGCGATCACAGCGGAAGACCTAAAACAGGTTCAGAACAATAAGCTCTTCGAGATCTTCAACGGCCATCCGCTGGTGAATAATCAGGGCGGCGGCGGCGTCCCCGGTCTGGAGGAAGTTTGGGACATCATTCTGTCGAGCGGAAAATTACTCTTCGGAATTGCGGTTGATGATGCGCACGTGTTCAAGAAACCCTGGGACAAACAAAGTGCGCGGCCAGGGCAAGGCTGGGTTGCGGTGCGGTCTGAAAAACTTTCCGCAACAGCAATACTGGAAGCACTGGAGCGCGGAGATTTCTACGCTTCAACCGGCGTCGAACTGGCGGATTATCAGGTTGATGAAAAGAGGATCGCTGTGACGATCAGGACCGAGCGGTCCAGTAAGTATCGCATTCAGTTCATCGGACAGGGTGGTCGCGTGTTGAGTGAAGTTGTTACAAATCCGGCCGTGTATCAGTTTAAAGGAACTGAATCATACGTGCGCGCGAAGGTGCTGGAATCAAACGGCAAGGTGGCCTGGACGCAGCCGGTGTGGCTTCAACGCTGACGCGGAGACGGCGGAGCCTTTGGAGTGCGCCGACTGGTCGGCGCTTTCACCGGTTCGTTTCTTAGACTCTACCGCTATAAGCGAGCGTTGCGGCACCGCATCAAAGCGCCGACAAGTCGGCGCACTCCAAAAGCTCCGCACTTCTCCGCATCTCCAGTGGCTGCTGATCTGGTTTCTCATCACTTCATTCTGTAGACTGCGCTTTACAGAAATAGGTAATCCTCGCTTTAAGCAACCGAGCGCTCGGACAAACCAGCACTTATCGTTACCAGTAGGCCCAAATCGTGATCAGAAAATTAACCGAGGAGTTCCCAATTGCCTGAAATTGTCTCGAATGCCAGCCCGCTGATTGTCTTCCTTGTCATTGCTGCCATCGGCTTTGTTTTCCTGCTGGTCTCGTTGGTGGTGGGAGACATCTTTGACAGTTTTGGATTTGAGACTGGACTGGATGGCGGCGCTGAAGGTCATGCCCTGCTGGACAGTCGGGTCCTCAGCGTGTTCGTGACTGCGTTTGGGGGGTTCGGCGCGATTGGGATACAGATAGGATTCGGCATTGTTGTCAGTTCGTTAGTTGGGCTGGCAGGTGGCGTTGTGCTCGGGGGTCTGGTCTCCCTTTTCGGACGATTTCTCTATAAACAACAGTCCTCGAGTTCGGTTGGCTCCGCCCAATTGATCGGCCGCACTGCCCAGGTCATTGTCTCTATCGCGCCAGGGAATTTGGGCCAGGTTAGTTGTCGGATAGGCGAAGAGCGAGTAGAGAAACTCGCGCGCGCGAAAGACAATCAGGAAATTAAGGCGGGCTCGATGGTTCGCGTCGATGAGATTGCGGGAGACTCTGTAATTGTCAGCCCATACATCGAAACTAAATCGTTCAACTCATAGTCCAATCAGGGTCGATTCTTTGAGGTAAAAAATGGAAATGCTCGACTTGCAAAACTTACTAATCCCCGTGGTGATTCTCGTTGTAGTGATCGGCTTTCTGATCGCGCTGATGCTGCTCAGCCGGAACTACATAAAAGTCTCTCCCAACCAAGCGGCGGTTATTTCCGGGCGTTCACGACGCCTCGCAGATGGAACAGTCGTCGGGTATCGGCTTGTCCGTGGCGGCGCCACCTTGATCGTTCCTTTCCTGGAGAAGGTCGAGTACCTCAGCTTGAACGTGCTCACTGTGCCGCTGGCTACTTCGCGAGCCTACACGGTTCAGGGCGTTCCGGTTTCGGTGAAAGCAGTTGCTAACGTCAAGATCAAGGGTGATGACGACTCAATGCGCGCGGCCGCTGAACGATTCCTTGGCATGGAGCACGATGAGTTTCACAAGCTCGTCTTTCAAACTCTGGAAGGTCACCTGCGCGCGATTCTCGGCACGCTGACGGTCGAAGAGATCAATAACGATCGGCAGAGTTTCGCTCAGAAGCTGACCACGGAAGCCGCGGGCGATTTGGAGAAGATGGGGATTGGCCTCGACGCGCTGACCATTCAGGAGATCTCTGACGAAGAAGGCTATCTCGATGCATTGGGCCAACGACGAACGGCGGAAGTGCAACGTGACGCAGAGATTGGAAAAGCTGAAGCGCTGCGCGATTCCAAGATCAAAGCCGCACTCGCAATGCAGGAAGGTGAGAAGGTCCGTCTCGCTTCCGAGGCCGATATTGCCGCTTCAACCAGAGAGACCGAAGTCAAACGAGCGCAGTTTCAATCTGAGATCAAACGTGAGCAGGCCACCGCCGCGCAGGCTGGGCCACTGTCAGAAGCAAAGGCACGCCAGGAGGTCGTTGCGCAAGAGGTTCGCGTTGATCGTATTCGCACCCAGGAACAGATCGCAGTCCAAGAGCAGGAAGTGCTGCGGCGTGAGAAGGAATTGGAAGCCACGGTCGTTAAGAAAGCCGAGGCCGAGCGCAAAGCCGCAGTGTTGCTGGCGCAGGGTCAACAGGAAGCGGCAATTCTCGAAGCCGAGGGACGAAAGCAGGCGCTAATCGCTACGGCTGAAGCTGAAAGTCAAAAGCTACAACGCGAAGGCTTGGGTCGCGCGTCGGCAATCGAAGCCGAGGGTCGCGCGGAAGCGGAAAAGATTCGCGCGCTCGGTCTGGCGGAAGCAGAGAAAATTCAGGCTCAGGGTCTGGCACACGCAAAAGCCACCGAGGCGCAGGGACTCGCAGAAGCTACGGCGATCAAAGAGAAGGCCGCGGCCTGGCGTGAGTTTAACGACGCCGCGCGGCTGCAAACTATCCTCGAGAAACTGCCGGCTATAATTGAATCCACCGCGCCGGCTTTAAAAGCGATCTCCGAACCATTGGGCAACATAGAAAAGGTCGTGATGATTGATCACGGTGGGAGCGATGGCAATGGTCATGGCTCGAGCGGTCTGAGCCGATTCGCGCAAACTGGGCCGACTATGATCTATGGACTGTTACAGCAGTTGCAGGCGATGGGACTAAACGTTCCGGATATTCTCAAGCAGTTGGGCGTGTCGTCAGAGACGGAAAAGACGAACGGGCAATTAGCCGGTGAAGTAGAGAGCGAACCGCCTGCCAGGAAGACGCCGTCGAAAACGATCTAAGTTTGATGAATTGTTGGGGCGTCCCTCCGTGGGTGCCCCTTGTGATCAAAATCGTGTTTCTGATGCAACGAGGGGCGCCCACGGAGGGACGCCCCTACAATTACTCATACCGCAGCGCTTCAATCGGATCCAATGCCGCTGCCTTCCGCGCGGGATAGTAACCAAAAAAGATTCCCACCGCTGCCGAGAAAATAACTGAACCAAAAATTGCCAGAGTCGAAACGAGTGTCGGCCATCCAAGCATCACTGGAATCGCGAGCGAAGCTGCGACACCAAACAAGATCCCCAGGAACCCACCGGTCAAACTCAAGACAATCGACTCGATCAGAAACTGAGTGCGCACCGCAGACGAGCGCGCGCCGATGGCCATGCGAATACCAATCTCACGTGTTCGTTCGGTTACTGAAACCAGCATGATGTTCATGATGCCGATGCCTCCGACGAGCAATGACACGCCGGCAATACTTGCCAACAGGATCGTCATGATGTTGTTCGTTTCATTCGCGGCCTCGGCGACATCGCTCATATTTCGCACTGAGAAGTCGTCCGGCTGATTGCCACTCAATTTGTGGCGCTGTCGCAGCAGCTCCGTGATCTGCGATTGCGCAGTGTAAGTAGCGTCCTGAGAGATCGCCGAGACATAAGCAATCTGCAAACGCGTATTGCCGAGGATCTTCTTCTGCACCGACGTGTACGGAGCGAATGCGACATCGTCCTGATCGCGTCCCTGCGGATCCTGTCCTTTGCGCGCCATCACGCCAACTACTCGGAAAGGCAGATTCGCGACGCGTACTGTTTGGCCCACCGCATCCATGCCGGCAAAAAGATTATCGGCAATCGTCTGCCCAATCACGATCACGCGACCGGCTGAACGCACATCCAGCTCGGTTATGAACTCGCCACTCTGAACATTCCACTTGCGAATGCTTGGGTAATCCTGATTAACGCCCTGCACGGACGTGTTCCAGTTCATGTTTCCAAACACCAGTTGTGAACGGGCGTTCACGGCCGGCGTGACCATGGACACGCTGGGTACTTCTCGTCGAATCGCCTCGAGATCTTCCGCGGTAAGTGTGTTCGTGCCGCTGTCGCCAGTGCCGCTACGGACACCGCCAACGTTCTGAGCGCCGGCGCTCACAAACAGCAGATTGGTGCCGATGCTTTCAATTTGTGCCTGCACTGATGCCTGTGCGCCCTGGCCAATGCTGACCATGGAGATGACAGCGCCAACGCCGATGATGATTCCGAGCATCGTCAACGCCGCGCGCATCTTGTTACGCACCAGGGCACGAAAGGCGACGCGAATGATCATTAATAAATTCATGGTTGGTTATCTTTGTTCTAGAGATCGCGATTGAGAGCTTTTCTTTGTTCTTTGTTCTTTGTTCTTTGTTCTTTGTTTTCTGAACAACCTCGCCCGGTCTATTGGAGCTTCGTTCCTTGGGCAGAAGAGCAAAGAACAAAGTACAAAGTACAAAGACCAAAGATCATTGCTTTCAATCGTCTTCTTCCTCTTCCACGATCTCCGGCATCGCCCTCAATTCTTCCGCCGCATCGCGACGATTTTCAATCTGGTAGTCCTTCTTAATCTTGCCATCCTTAAAAACGATCACCCGGTCGGCGTACTCGGCGATGTCCGCTTCGTGCGTGACCAGCACCAAGGTGATTCCGCGTTCGCGGTTGAGCCGCTGAAAAATCTCCATTACCTCAACTGACGTTCTTGAATCGAGATTGCCGGTAGGCTCATCAGCCAGGATCAGTGCCGGATTGTTCACCAGCGCTCGCGCCACGGCGACGCGCTGCTGTTGACCACCCGATAGTTGGTTCGGATGGCTCTGCTCCCGGCCAGCCAAACCTACCGCCAACAGCGCATCGGTTCCGCGCTTTTGACGTTCCGCGCCATCAAGTCCCGCGTACAACATCGGCAGTTCAACATTCTCGAGCGCTGATGTGCGCGAAAGAAGATTGAAACCCTGAAACACAAAACCAATCTTCTGGCAGCGAACATCGGCCCGCTCGTCTTTCGACATTTGCGAAACATCCTGCCCGTCAAGCCTGTAACTGCCACGCGTCGGTCGATCGAGACAACCGATGATGTTCATCATGGTCGACTTTCCCGAACCCGACGTTCCCATGATTGCGACGAACTCGCCTTCCCTGATGTCCAGCGAAATGCCACGAAGCGCATGCACTTCAACGTCACCCATCGTGTAGGTCTTGTGAATGTGATCCAGGTGGATCACCGCTCGTGGTTCTGGCTGGGGCGCAAACATTGCGCTCGTCACGCCTGAATTTTGTTGTATCTGTAAACTAGCTGACATTTTTCAATCCTATCTGTTCGGGACTGCTGGGTTAGCGACGGCCGCCGCCGCCCGCTCCACGACCAGCGCCACCGAAACCTGGTGTCGTCGATTGTCCGGTGCGTGGCGTGGTGCTCGAGGAACCGCTGACCGTCTGGCCAGTGATGACCAGCTCACCTTCCTGCAGATTGCCTTCGACAACTTCAGTCGCCGCACCGTCAGATAATCCCACCTTGATCCGGCGAGACTGCGGTTTGCCGTCCTGGCCCATCACCCACACCAATCTCGTTTGGCCTGCAACGACCGGTGAACTGGCCGACGCGAAGCGACGCTCGCCGCCTTGCTGACCATCACCAGTCGCGGGATTCTGCTGACCGTTCTGTTGAGCGGACTGCTGTCCCGCATTCTGACCAGCTTGACGATTACCTCTTGAGCCAGAACCGCGCTGTCCGGTCGCATCTGCTGGTCTAAAGCGCAGCGCTGCGTTCGGCACTTTTAGTACGTTATTCCGCTCGTCAATCGTGATGACCAGGTTAGCGGTCATGCCCGGCTTCAGTTTCTGCTCGGGATTGTTTACATCGATGACGACGTTATAGGTGACAACGTTCTGCACATTCACCGGATTGAGTCGCATCTGCTGGATCTGGCCGTCAAACTCCTTCTCGGGAAAAGCATCCACGTTGAACTTCACCGACTTCGCCTGCTCAACCAAACCGATGTCGGCCTGGTCGATGTTGGCAATCACCTGCATCTGCGTCAGGTCATTCGCGATGGTGAATAGAGTCGGAGCCGACAAACTCGCAGCTACTGTCTGACCAACATTTACGTCGCGAGAAACCACAACGCCGTCAATTGGCGAAGTGATCGTCGTATGGGCAAGATTTACTTCCGACAACTTCAAAGCGGCGGCAGCCTGCTCGACTTGAGCCTGGGCTTGCTGAACGCTTGCTTGCGATTGCTGAACACCCGCTTGCGATATCTGGATTTGCGACTGAGATTGTGCGACGCCGGCGCTCGCAGCCGACTGTTCGCTAAATATTGCCTGGTTCAACTGCGCTTCCGCTTGCTTGTAACGCGCTTCAGCAGCTTTATAAGCAGTCTCGGCAGTTTCCAAATCACGACGAGAAATAACTCCCGCCTGAACCAACGATTCCTGCTGACGCATCAAACTCGCCGCGTCGTCGCGTTGAGCTTTCAAGACCGCGACGTTTGCCTGCGCGCTTGAAACTCCAGCCTGTTGGTTTTGAACTGTGGATCTGGCAGCCTGCGCTTTCGCTTGCGCGTCGCCGACGCTGGCGCGTGAACTTGTCACCGCAGCCTTTGCCTGTTGCAAACCGGCGCGAGCTTGTTCGAGGTTAGCTCGCGATTGCTGAACCTGCGCCTGAGCGACGGCTGGATCAAGTTGAGCAATCAACTGGCCCTTCTTGACCTGCGAATTGAAATCAACGTACAGCGCGGCGATGGTGCCAGAAGCCTGGCTACCAACCTGCACAGTCGTGACGGCCTGCAACGTTCCAGTTGCCGTGACGGTGTTACGCAGATTTCCACGGTCCACGCGCGAAGTCATGTACTCAGCCGCGCTGGCGCGATTGCCCGCAAAATAAAATCCACTAGTGACGACAACCGCCATCAGGGCGACGGCCAGGGCGATTCGCTGTTTGCGGCTGAGGTTCAGTTTCTTCCAGTTAACTCTTATCCAGGTCATTGTTTCTTCCTGTTGCTGTGAAATCAAACGTTGCAATTCAGAGACAAACACACGCGGATGTCCCACACCTGACTAGACACCTAAAATCGCGCGGTGGTTACAGTTTTAATCCACAGATGACACTGATGACACAGATTAAGATCGAACAGAAAAGCAACTTGGCTTAGCGTTTTGGCTCGGGCTGAATCTGTGAAATCTGTGTAATCTGTGG
>JANNON010000570.1:0-15778 GCA_031399105.1 Blastocatellia bacterium
GTTCTTGAACCCCTGGGTCTTCGGTTCGGTTTCAATCCGCTTTGAACGCGAAGGTGTTCCTCACAAATGCAGCCGAGTCGTCTATAAGTATGACGGTAAGTTTCAATCCGCTTTGAACGCGAAGGTGTTCCTCACGTGGAACTCCCCAGGCAGGAAAGCTTAGGCTTTGTTTCAATCCGCTTTGAACGCGAAGGTGTTCCTCACAGCCGCCCTCATAACCCCAACCTCGCTCGCATTTGCAGGCGGTTTTTAACCAACCCCTATCCGAACTGCTGACGAACGGATTTTTTTATTGGCCTTTTACCTCCTAAACTCTTTGTTATCAACGACTGCCAACCGGTCCTCCACTGCGCTCTCACGCTATCAGCTCTAAGTCCCTCCAAAAGCGAAGCTTAGACGCCTGGCGCAGGAATTATCCGACACTTTTCAAGGAGGTTCGCAGAAGATCTGGACTCAAGCCAAGGTTAACCACTAAAGGCCTGTGTAGCAATAGCTTAACCCGCTCTATTCTCCGTATTGCCGAGCCGAAAGGCTGTCTGCGAACCTCAAACCACATCATATTGGCGTGCCTGAGGACCGGTGGTTCGCTATATTGGGGGTATCTCCTCGTCGCTGCGAACCTCCGTCTGCGACTTCCATCTTTGAATCTCTTAACACTGTCAGATGAGCGGCATCCAGTAAGCATAAACCTGCGGCGGCGCGGGGTTCGGTTTGTGATACAGCTTGATCGGCATCCAATTGCGATAAAGCCCGCCAATGATCGTTCCCGCCTGAACAGGTCCGGCTATGAAAAGATGAATCTCGGTATAGCCTTTGGCCTCAAAATCCCGCCTTACTTCCCGCAGCAAATTCACGAATCGTTCCCGGTCTTCAGGCGAATTGAGACCGTCCATGTTCAGCTCTTCAATCGGCATCTCCCACTCATTCGCTCGCAGGAAGGTCGTGACGTCTCCCCTGATCGAATCATTTGTGGGAATCAGGCAAACGGCCAACGCTACCGGCTTGAGACTTCTAATTCCCTGATGTGCTTCTACCAACTGTTCGAATCTTTCAATCGGCAACGACTGCCGCGCGAACTCCTGCCGCCGCTTATTCTCGCGAAACAACCGGTAGGCGGAGTAGCCTGCCAGACCTACGGTCGCCACGCCTAAAGCGTTGTCCACTCTGCCGAAGTAAGTCCAGGTAGTGTTCCAGTCCATTTGAATGTTTCCTCAGGGGTGTAGCGCGATCAAGACTTTGCCGTTCGGTTTGCCGTCATCGTAGTACACGCGTCGGAAACGATGGAGGACGTTATGAAAGACTACGAGGTACGCCCAAATCGCCATGGCGCCGGTGAGCGTGATCTCCTCGACTCCGGCAGCGATTTGCTCATCGATCAAACGCTGTGCGTTGCGCCCAATAATGTGGACGGCCTCGCTGGCCGGTGTGATGAGCGTTAGTCGCCCGGCGACTTCGTCGATCTCACAACCGTCGTAAAGCGCTTTGTTCCTGAGCGAAAGGTCAAAGTCTGCTTTCTTTCCCATACTGCCGTTGCAACCTCTCACAGCGTCTTCTCTGACTTCAGGAACAGTCATCAAGGTCCTTCGCTGGTTTTGCGATCTCGTATCTCGAACATCGCAGCGTAGTTTGAAAGATTGATCTCCCTGGCTCGCCGCAAAGACTCGTCGTCATAGGCGTGAATTCGGAGATCGCCGATGAAAGAACTCAGAAAATCCATCATGAACCAGCGCAGGAGTTTATATAGACTCGATAGGAACGACCATCATTCGCGACTGACACCACGCTGGAAGCGGGCACTGCATAGATGCCGAACTTGTCATAGATGAGAACATAAACTATCCGGGCTGACCGCAAGCATCTGGCGGCATTGTGAATACAAGCTCGTCGGATCTCCTGCATCGTGGGCTGTTCGGCTCATCAAAACGTGCGGAACCTCACGGCCCAGGTGTCTTACTCTAACGCCTCCCCTACCAGCCATTTTTGCCTGAGCGAGAAAGCCCTTTGACAGTTCGAACTCAGCAATATTCACTCTCAAGACTGAAACAAGATCGGCGCCGAATTCTCGTTCAGGGGCATTTGGGCCCCGATCGCGCAGAGTTCTCACGTTGAGATGATAGCCGTCGCTCTCAATTCCGGACTCGAATGCCATTTCCAATGCTCCCAGAAGGCGATCAGTGAGAGATGGCTCTGTTGCGACGAGCCCCTCGTTCAGACCGCGAGTCGCGATACTCTCCGCCGATTCAATGGCGGTCAACAAACGACGGACGGCGGGGACTACGATCATTGGATGAAGTAGCAGTCTGCTGAGGCCCAATAAGCGTCATTAGCAATCTGAACTAGTAATCGAATACCGACCCAAACCAAATGCCGTGCCGCTGCCGACATTGAGAAATTCTCCGGCTACTATCAGCGGCAACAGATCGCGAATCGCAGATCCGGCGAACGAGATCTCGCCCATAAAACCATCCATCCCGAGTGTTCTTTCCTGGCTGTTGGAACGGCGATCGAGTGCCATCAGCCGCAAACCTGATGAGCGTGTGCGCACGGTTTCCGCCTGCTCGATCATGGTTCGGTAGTCGTAGTCGAGCGGGGCGTTGGCATGAGTTTGGGCCAGCATTGAAAGACGTCGCGACAGACTGCGAACAAGTTGTGAGAAAGATGGACTCTCCAGGACTCCGCCTTTGATCCGCATTCGAGTTGGTGTGAGAAAGCGCAAAGTCAGAACGTCGCCAACTGTCGATTGCCGGTTGTCGATTGGCGTTGAGCGCGTGGTTGCTGACGTTGCGAGATGGGCCGTACCGCGCATGCCTGCGGCCGCCACTCTGTATTGAACGCCGGATTGTTCGGTGGCAACTCTTGCTTCTGAAGCTATTGGTTGCTGAAGTCCCGTATTCTGGTCCGCCAGCGTCGATGCCGCACCGCGTTGTCGCCCTTTGGCGCCGTCCTCACGCGCAAGTTGTATCAGCCGCGTCTGGGCCAGAGCGCTCAATGTCGTTTCGAGCTGTTCATAAGCCTGTACTCGAACCATCTCAGGTGTGTAAATGAGCTCGCGGTTTCCGTTCACATCGATGGCCGCGACTGCTTCGAGCGCGAACGATGCGCGATCAACGCCAAAACCATGTTGGGCCATCAAACTAACGGCATAAATCACGTAAGGCAGATCAATGCAGGCATCTCCAAGCAACGACAGCCCGAAAGTCAGTTGTTGTCCACCTGCAACGCGAGCCCGCCAGCGCAGAAGATCATCGCGTGCACGGAGGAAGGTGGAATCCGTTACTGGCCGCGGGGGAATGAAGATGAAGGGCCTGGGTGCGTCGTCGCCTTTGCCAAGCAAGCCTGAACTTTTCCTGCCAGACGTCTCGAACAACTTCGGATAAAGACAACGTTCGACCAGAAAGCACTGGGTGCAATCACCGTGCGGCATCGAGCAAGCCACCGCTTTGAGCGCATGACCAAACGATCCGCGCAACGTGCTGCCAAGAAACGGCGGCAACACCGCCTCAGCGCTTGCGCGAAGTTGAAACTCGTAGCGGGCGATCTTGAATGTTTGGAGTTGTTCAGTGGTGAGTGTCATTGTGCCTGAATGTTATGTAATTACTTGTAGAGAGAAGATCTTCCTGTCGTAAGTCGCTGAGGTTGGTCTACTATTGCATTCCGTGTGAGCCCTCAGCAGCGCTGGGCGCATTGGAAGGTTGGGATGTTCGGATCTCTGGTGTCGGCGCAAGACTGGCGCTGACCGGCGCCTCGAGAAGGAATCTGCCATCTTCTCCATAAGTCCATTTCTTGCTTGTCTTATTTGCTCCAAGAGTTTGTAGCCATATTTTCAGGTGATACCGCATGACATCGTTCCCTGATTCATCAACTCCGCGCACCGGAATACCGACGTGAAATTCTCTGAAGGTTAAATTCTCCTCCCCATTCATCTGTCTCCCCAGTTGCTGTCCCCATTGACGAATATCGTCAGCTCCAGTCAGAGGGGCATTCTCAACCTCATAAAAAACGCTGTCGTCGAAAAAGACCTGTACGTTCAATTTCTTAGTGAGACTATTCTCCCAGTCCTGCTTCTTCTCGTTGTACCAGATGAAAACGGCTATGAAGATGGTTCCAATTGTGAGCACTGGATCCAGCCAGTTTGGCCATATATACGTATATTCAAACGCCCGCAGGCGTCCGTAAAAGAGAATCGCCGCGAGAGAAGTAACAAATACCCCGCCAAGAATCATTTGGCCTCGGGTGGTATTTGAATTCCATAGATACTTCCAGAAGCCCATGTTCAGTTCATTTGTAAATGCGCCGGTTCAGCGGCGTTCAGTGCATTGAGTGCCACGGGCCGATGTGTTGGTCGCTGCCCTTAAATTAAATCAGCCATTCGAATTGAGCTAACCTCAATCATTTTGAACGTGAGAGTCTTTCTGGGATCCTGCGATGCTGCCTCGATGTAGCTCATCGATGTTCAATTTTGGCCAGTTTGGCTATCTCCTCAAACCATTTTGTACTCGTAACATCGATCCCCACTTCATTCGCTTTAACTAGGAGGGTTTTTGCAAGATCGGATTTTTGGTTATCGGCAAGCTTATCTGTCGGAATCTTCTTCCCAAGTCTTCGCAAATTCTGTTTTGCCTCTTCTGCATTTCCTTGAATCAATCCGATCTCGTTTTGTCTCGTTTGATATAAGGCATCCTGTTTTTCAATTTGTTCCTCCGCTGTTTCAATGAAGTCAATTTGATCAATATCGGTTGGAAACGGCAGGACGTGACGGGATTTCCATTGTAGATCGGTGACCTGCACGTACTGTTTAGCCAAACAGTTAGGGTCTTCCTCTTCCCATGCAAGAAGGGTAAAAAGTTCTTTGAGTCTCTGGATTTTATTGAACGAGAATTCTCCCACAAAGGATTTAACCTTATTCTTGAATGCTGTCACACATGATTTCTTAATCTGCAGAATATCTGCATCAAGGAGGCTCCCGTCGGACCAACCTCCCGCGCCAAACAAAGTGGCATATCGGTCTGGTCGTTGTTGAACGACTAAGGTGGGAACGATTTTTACAGTGCCTAAGCCGTATGGCTTGGCCATCCCTAATTGATGACGCATGTTCGGAGGCAATTCCAGAGCAACTAACAGCGCGCCAAGTTCTTCACGAGAAAGGTTTTCGAAATAGACTCGCCCGTTCTCAAATTTGGTTCCAGTCCTTACAGGTTTAATAACGGTGTGTTGCTTGCTTAATTTCCAATCCTCAAGGTTGCCATCTTTTCGTTTCTTCCTTTCTTGAATACCTTTACCTCCAGGGTCAAAGCGCACTACCTTTGAATCAGCAACATACTCCGACTCACTGACATTCTTTTTATGCCAGTAGCGTTTAAAGCCACGAATTTCTGTTTCCTCAACATCGTTATAGGTCCTCAGTTCGTGCGCCAAACAATCGAAAAGCTTCCGACGTAGTTCAAAGTTTTCATTCAACTTATCAAGGTTCACCCCAAGTTTCTGTAGTTTTTCTCGAAGTTCTTCCTTGCTTTTAAACTCGTTCCCTTTAAGAGGGGTCAGGCTTTCGACAAATTCCCGCAATTCGGGCTCAGCATTTACCTTTCCAAGAGTCTTCCCGTTTACTGAGTAGCATCGAGTGGGGTCTGCTTGATGATGATTAGGCTCGGGTTGATTCAGGTATAGTTGAAAGGAAGTTGGTTTCGGCGATGAGAGGATTCTTGGAATTCGTCTGCCGTTGTTTTCCCCATCAGAGAATGGACTCTTACGGTTTCCATCCTTATCCGTTTCAGACTTACAAATTGCGTCGGAAAAATAAACTCGTCCCGCTAATGACTTCTTGTGGTCTTCATCAACCATCCCGAAAACAGTTTCAGCCATATCAAGCCCAGCGTTCTTGATCTCTTCGGGAATTAAATCAGTAATCTTGTGCGTGTAAGGCAAACGAAACATCATAGTTGAGCCAAAGAAAACGAGCTTGTTGCTTGAATCCAGCAGATAAAACAGTGGCTCACCAGGCGCTTTCAATTCTCTACCCGGAATGCCTCTTTGCATATCCCGGTCTTCTTCGTAGGTCTTCCACGTCTTTTCGAGAATAGGAATGAGCTTCGCGTCGTCTGGATCTTGCTCATAAATAGCAGCAACCATATGTTTGCTATTCCCGATACCTCTAGTACTGATAATGGTTGCCGAAACAAAACCGGAGGCGGGTGTTATCGAAGCAGCCGTAAATGCCAAATCAAGCGAGATGTTCCTGTCTCTGCCGCGATTGTTTGTCTGAACTCTTGAAGTTGGTCTGACAAAGACCTGGCTTCCGGAAAAACGATGTGATTGTGGTAAAGAATCACGCTCAACAAGGACAAAGGATTCTCTCTTATCTTCAGGGTCGCTGACAGAATGTTCCTGAGCAGGTCGAATGCAGTATTTGCCATCTGTAATCTCCAAGTAACCCCCTTTCATCATCTTGGATGGATAGTTAAAGTGCCTGTCTCCCAGCTTATCCAACATCTTTTCACGATATTGATTGCCGAAAGATGTGGAATCAGCGACTGCACGATAGACAAGCTGCCCAGCGGAGACAGCACTGATTTTTGAGTATGAGATAATCTCAACTATCGCACGCGTCATTCCACGTAGGGTGCTTCCGGGAATGACTGGAATATCCGCATTGCCGCGATGGAAGAATTCCTGACACTCGGGAATGGCGGTAACTTTTGGTTTGTCCTTCTCAAAATAGTCTTCGCCTTGATACTTACCCCAAACTTCCGCCGGCGTGGCGCAACGGGTGTAAAGCGGTGTCTCGGTTGTGATCTCCAGATCGATGTAGCCGGTGTGCCGGTCCGCATGATACTTGTCGTGCGCATCGAATTCCTCGGCAGGCAAAACCTTTTCGGGCAAAGGAACGAAGTTGTAAGGTGCCTTCGCTCTGTGTGTTTCCGGACTGCGATGTTGGACAAATTTCACGGTCATAATCCTTCCTCTCGCTTTAAACTATTCAACATCAACATTCACTAATCTACTCAACGAGATGTAAGCACAACCATCTCCGTCGTAACTGAGATAATGTCGTACACAGAGACCAAGGGGCCGCTTCTTTCCGTCAAATTTATTTGTGTCAACTCTCTGTGGAAAGGCATGGCGCAAGCCCTCCGATCCGTCAGCGACGATTGTAAATTGATCATTTCCGTTTTCGACTTGGGTTCCCCAGAGGACTTGCCTTTCATCAAAATACTCTCGTTCTTCTCTATCCTCGGCAGCCGAATTATCTTCAATCAAACGCGCCTTAAAACCGTTACCGTTACGCCAAATGAAGAGTTCTCCCTGTTCGTTGAAGAGGCGGCATTCCTGCAGGGTGTCAATACGAAATTCGGGCGAGGGAAACGGTTTTCTTTGTGAATCTTTCAAGTCATCCGAAGTTGACAATTTGCCTGCTCGATTTTCGGTTATGAGTCTTCCCCAAACTACACCGTCATCGTGAAACGAAAGGAGGTAAGCACTTGCGAACAGGTCAGCATTGTACTTCTCAAGCCAACCTCTTAAGTCTGTAGCAAGTGCATCTGTCTTAACCTGGGCATCACTTTTGAGTTTTATGCATTCAATTGTTCGCGTCATGTGCCAAATCCATTCTTAGTTTTTCGACGAGACTGTTCAAAAACGTCGACTCTGTTTCGTTACCAGGCAAGCTGCCGTCTAACAGCTGCGCTTCGATCGTATCCGTTTGGTTCAAGCTGATTTTCCAAAAATCAACAGAACTCCTTCGCTCATGCAAGCTCGCTGAAATTCCTTTCAACCGTCCTCGCCCGATGCTTGATTCACCGCCAATGGCCAGGTCACTGGTCCATAAGTCTTTCAGCAAGAGAAGAAGCAAGCCGATTTCAGCGCCTTTCGGATTTCGTAATTTAAGCGTAAGGGCTAATGCTTGCTTTTCGTCTTTAGCAAAAACAGGCGCGGCGTCGAACAGGGCACCCTCAAACGCGCCGCCAGTGAAGCGATCAATTTTCACGCGGGTGTGTACAAGGTCGCTGGTGTTCTCAATGAAGCTTTCATTTACTTCCAAGCGGCTGGCATAAGGTTGTTCCTTCGTAGCGTTGCTCCTATTTCGTTCCTTTAACTCTTCCATATCAACGCCGAATATCCTCTCCACAAACCTCTTGCCCCTACCATCCGCGATTGTGTTACAGATTTTCACGGCTCGATGGCGTAGGACCCCGGCGAGCGAAGTCCCTGAAACAACCGGCACGGTGCCTTTGTCTTTGTGCTTAGACCGCAATTGAACCGTATCGGGCTGCCCTTTTCCGCTGACGTCCGCAAGCTTGGAGCCCGAGCGAATCAGCATAGAGCCATCTAGCGCAAAGCACGCCGACATCTCGAAGTATTCGCGTCGGTCGAAGGTATTCAGCGAAAGATTTTCAACACTATAAAGTTCATTGAAAGCTTCGACTATCTTCAGCCTTTCAACCGAATTGGAAAAGTCGCTTTTCAGCCAATCAACCAATCCATCTTCACTCGTCAGAACAAATCTCGCAGCCTTCCATTTCTCAATCTTGCACTCGCCGTAACCGCGACGTTTTCTTGCGCCGAGGTGAATTTCGCCCTTCTCAAAACCTTGCAAGGCTGTAGCGAAAGCGGCAATTAGATTTTCTCTGTTTTCCGCTAGCGTAATGAGTAGTTCAAATCGAAGGTTAAAAGTTGTTCCAGCTTCAAGAAGCTCAATATCAAACTTCCCGCCCTTGCATTGGGAGTCAATGTAAGCCGTTCTGGTTTTGCCATCGATTCGTACACCATCACGGAGTTCGGTTGTAGGATGGGTGTCTCCGATTGAATCGTCGATTATCAAAAGACTCTGTGCGCCTTCGTCTTCGTCTTTGTGCCAACCGAACAGCTTGCGACAAATTGAACTGTGATCTTCGTCTTTCTCAAAACCTCTTTCACGTTCGCGCAAGTAATTTCGCAACGCTCCCGCGATCGATGTTCCGGTCAGCAACGCTGTTCCTGCTACTTCGTCGAGCAGGAGCGAGATATCCGTTAGACCTTCGCTATCACCATTACCAAACGACGTCGGAGTAAGCAAAACCAAATTGCCTTCGACTACGATTCTTTCAATAATCTGGCGTGACTTTTCAAACCTGTTCACGGCTGTCTCTCCTTTGCCATTTTTGCTAAGACTCCATCTATCAAACGCAGATGATATTCGAGCTGAAGAGTCTTCCATTCATCGCCGATCACTTCTAAGCCTCCGAGTTTCGGAGAAACGACATGGTTGAGTCTGTTCCTGTTATCGATGGTCTCAGTAATCCAGGTTTCAAGTTTTGTTTTGCCAATCCTTACTCCATCGAATTGATCTCGCGCCGTTTTCTTCAGGTCATGGAAGAAGGTTCTGATTTGCGTGGCCTCTTCGCCGCGCACTACTTCGCGCACAACTAGGCGCAACCGGGAAATTTGGCTGTTGCTGATGTTGCCCTTAGGGTCAATTTCACAGACCACACCTGTAATTGCGGCTTCAAATTTCTGTCGTAAGATTCGCTCAATCAGTTTGTTGCCTAGTGTGTGCGCTGTACCGCGTTGGGATGCTAAATCTCGGAAAGAAACGGTGGTCTTATCGGCCGCTGTAAATGAAAGGTCCTCGATCTGATTCAAATCAAGGGCGATTCTGCCGAAACCTTCAACACGTCTTTCGCCAATGCCTTCGTCAAGCCACTTCTGAACTGTCCTTTCGTCAATGTCCTGTTTAGCTTTGAATCTGAAGACACTGCCCGCCTTGATGGAAAGCTGTTGTGGCAAAGGCAAGCCCCATTTGCGATTGAAGCCGCCCACAAGTTCAGCGCGTTTGAAGGTCTTGTCTGAAATGATTATTCCGTAATCTGCAAATAGCGAATCAATCTCTGTTTGAAAATGCCCGTTCATATCCCGAATCAAAGCGTTACTCAAAAGCGTGATCGTAAATTCAGCGTCCTTCTTGATTTCAATCGCCTTCCTGATCTCGTTCCATTCCGCAATATGCTCGCAAACTATTCTGGCTTTTCCGTAACCTGCTGTGCGCGAACCCCCAAGCAAAACCTCCTGCGTGTTAATCAATTCTTTGACTTCGTTAAGCAGAGTCTCATCGCCCATAATCGCGCCGGAAAAATTTGTTCCCGCCACAACTGATTCATAACGAAAGACAGCGCCTTCATCGCTCGTGGAACGTCCTTTTTTCGCATCGCGTTGCGTATGCACAGCAAGTCTCATTTCAGGATTAACTTTGACGATGGTGGCTGAGTTTGTGAAGACAAAGAACGGCGAACCTAAATCTTTGTATTGTTTACTGTCCCGCTCCTTCAAATTGAAATCGCAAAAGCTACTGTTAGCTTCGGTGTCTTTCTCTTTCAACCAGGAAAGCGGAATAGGTAGGCTGCGCTTTCCTTCCGCTTGCGGGTAGGAGTTGAGAAATAGAATCTTTCCGCTCAAGAACAAACTGCGTTCACCCTCATTGCTCAAATCAAGTTGGACATTCCCTTGCAAATTGAGTGTCGCTTTTTTATCGCGCAAGAAAAGCCCGATCACCGCACCGCGTAAAACGCTCCCAGCAACATACTTGAGGGAAACTCCCGCGTTCGGGTCGCCTTCCAATCCAGTTGCCAGTAGTGGCTCCAAAAGTTCAATTGTCAGGGGTAATGCTTTCATTGCTTTATTTTCCCTTCAAATAGATTCAAGCAGCTTTGCGTAATCTCACCGTTGTGAATCAATTTGGTTTCAACCTTTCCCCGACCACGATTTCTGCCAAGGCCTACTCGCCGTAACGAAGCGCAGCATGCGCCAAGCAGAACAATCTCCAATGAATCGGGATTAATAGGTCCGTCAAACATCAAGTCGGCTTCAAAAACCGTCTCGCGCAGAATGACCCGCATTGAACGCAAGGAGTTTTCTTTCGGTGCGCCTTGTTCGGTCATTGCAGTTTGTCTCCGAATCGTTGTTAACGAAGCTAAAACTTCATCAGCCGTGAGCTTGTGTTCTTGAATTTCATAACGCACGGCCTGGCGTAGAACTTCCGGCAATTTCGCGTCGCCAACGTGCATCTTCGCGTGCGTCTGCAAACCGCTTCCGCCGCTGCCAAAAAGTCTTTGAGCTGGTAGTTCCCAACCTGATTTCTTGCCAAGAGGCTCAAGCGAAAACAGAATGTTTGCGCACTCTTCGGCAAGCAAGCCTTTGAGCGCCCGCCCACGCAGAAAAGGCAAGCCGAACTGATCGTGTTCCACTTCCGCATCAATCAACCCGGCGACGCCATCACCTCGCCCGAACGTCGTGTCGCTTTTCAAGCTGAACTCAATTTTGTAAGTCATTCCTTTAAGCCGTACCTTTCTGATAACGGAAGATATAGATCAAGCATTTCGATTGCGTCGAAATAGCCGCAAATGTTAGAGACATTCCAGCCATCGTTTTCGATACCAGAACGACCTTCGATGTTAGGTAGTTTGCCGATTTGATAGCTGCGGAGAAACTTCTGCGTTTCGTTACTTCCGCCGCGTAACGCTTCTCGCAAGGCTTTCACTTTATTTCGTTTGCCTTTCCATCTATCAGCAATCTGAAATTCTTTGATGACGCTCTCGAAATTCTCCCAGTATTGCCAACCTTCTTTTCTCAAAGACAGCGGGCGCATATTGAGTTTGCCTTGTGGCACTGTGTATTCCCGCCTTCTAATCTCCTCGATGCTTCCAAACAAACCTGACATCGCAACGTGCCAATCAAGCGCATAGACTTCCTTGTTCGTATCATCAAGTTCCGTGATCTTCTCTTTCGCGCTCTGCGCTAAATCTTCGGCGAGTTGGTAGGCACGAGCGAAGGGATAGTGAGACTTTACGATTGCAATTCCTGCGCGCGCATAAAGCGGTTTGTTATCGCTCAAAGTAAGTTTTCCGAGCTCGCGCAAATAGAAAACTGTCAAATCCAATGCTATTCGAGCATCGCAAACGAACGTCAAATCATCGCCGCCGAAAATCAGAGGTCGAAACGGCAAATATCTCTTCCTCGCATCGGTTTCAGTTTGGATTAGTTCAATACTCTCGCCGTTTTCCCCGACAATTGCTGTGTGATCCTCGCTCAGATTATCCAACAAGAATTCGATCGTTCTTTGTAAGGCAAAGGTATTCTTCTCTCGAATTGAGTTGGAAAGAGCAGAAACGCTGTTAACCCAACGTTTGTTATCGGTTGCTGATTTGCCCACCGCTTCGACTCGTTTTCCCATACCGTTGCCGTCCGTGTGAACAACAGCAATGTAACTTGCGTCACCTTTCGTTCTGCCCAAATGGTCAAAATCAACTGGAACTTCCAAGTCCAAATTGCTCCAAGTATATTTTTCCAAGTGGGCGAAAAGTTCTTGCTCTAAACGAGCATTAGCGTCAGCGCTTTTGATCGACTTTGCCAGACTCTCTGCGGAAACATATTTTTTACTTTTTCTCTCGAGCCCATTGGCTGCCCCACCTGTGGAAACACACTGTGCGGAGACTGACAAGCCCAGGAGAGGCGCAGACACGCTTCGGTTCGCTTTCTTCCTGCCGAGCGCCTGAAAAGTCTCGTCAACAATTTTCAGGACACTTGGACGAGTCTCCGTTCGGGTTATCGGTTGGTTGAATTCGTCCGTTTCCCCAGTTGAAATCTCTAACTCGTCTAATGGCGAAATCATCTCAAACGCCTTGCTATGTGCTAGGACGACGTCTAAGTTTGGAGCACCTTGCAGCACCTTTTTTGAATAACTTCGGGCGAACTCTTTTGCTTCAGCTGGGTTATCAAACAAAAGCAAAGCGTTCCCGCCGCCGCAATAAACGACGTTGCCACCTGCCAAATCTCGAACCCACTTGTCAGTTGCTTGGAAGACAATCTCCGACGCGCCAATGTTTTCCCGCAATTTGTTTGTCCCGAAAATATACCTTTGCGTACCCGTGACATCGACAATAGTTAGAACAGACATATCGTCTCCTCGCTTATTCGTTCCTGAACCATTTCCCCAATTCGATTTCTAAAGTTGCCAAATCGTCCCGGCCAAACACTCTTATGTGATCTTCTCGCAGTTGAAAATTTAGTCTGCTAACTTGCTTTGCATCTGCCATGCAAGCTAATCCGATTCTGGCTTCATCTCCACCGAGTTGCTTTGCGCGGTGAGCAATCTCAAACAACTTATCCTTCTGTTCGTCTGTGTTCTTAGCCATTGAGCAAGAGATCGCAAAGAGTTGATAGCCACGGACCGCAAAGGCATCAATCTCGATAAACGATTCCGTTTTATTTTCTTGTCGAGCTACATACAAGCTTGTTCCGAAATCCTCGATAGATCTGTCCCCAATGGCGATAATTTTTGACAACACAAAGCTCTCAAGCCATTTGCTAAATAGAAACATTCCAAGAGATTTCCGATGAGTATTGTTGTTGAGATACCGAAAACTGAGCTGGTTCTCTTCAACCCAATTTCTACTGCACACTTGCTGACCAAGTTTATTGAGCTCTATGGCCAAATCCGCTAATTCAATCGGCAAACTAATCTGAGTCTCTTTTTTAGGATGGTTGAGTTTTGCCCAATTATCATGGCGAAAGGTTTGATATGTTGCCCATTTATTTTCAGAATTGCGATACTCGCTCAATACGTTCACCAGACTCGCAAACTTGACCTTATCTAATGGAATTATTTCTGAGTTATCCTGCCTTAGCTGGAATGTCAGACCGTGTAAATCCATCAGAGATCGTAGTTTTATTTTGGTTTGTGCAAAATGCTTGGCTTCTGGTTGATTTAGTTGAACGGGCCCGTCGTTGCCATCGAACCGGAGTTGCAATGTTCGCGAATCGAGATATGAAAACGTCAGTTCACAGCCTTTTTTGTTGCCAAACTCTTCAATTGCACGATAGGTGTGAACTGACATCGCCTTCGTTCCGCCTGTGTAGTTCAGGCTGATAGACGAACTGTCAGGTATACCAGCGAATTGATTCTTGATTGCGCTTCTGATGCAAGATGCATCTGAAGGATCGATTAAAGGCACAACAATTGGCGTGAAAAAGGATTTGCCTAACTGTATTGTAAGTTTGTCAGCCAAACGCGTTTTGTAGGTTGCCGTTCCGCTTGAATCGTCTGTCTTTTCTGAATAAACGAAATAGACTTTCGTGCCTTGCTTGATTAACAGTTTCGCCGCGACATAATTAGGTAAAGGATTTTTCCCCACCAGCAGGAACAGGTGGTCGCTCATTAGGTGAGAGGGGATTGTTTCGTTCATGTCACTCTAATTCCTATGTCGCTTCGCTCGATACAGCTAGAAAGGGTTCTGTATCTTCCAGGCAGCGAAAGACTCGGCCAGTACCAAGATCCGATTCGCGGTCATTCAGCAAACGCCATCGGTCCTTTCTTGTCGTTGTCGCAGTGCCACCGATTGTAATGAGATCATTCCCACGACGTAATCTGTATCCCCTCACGATCCGTTTCACTTGACGCCTTAAATAGTGAGCCGCAATAGGTGCCGGAATAGTGAGCCGCAATAGGTGCCAGCTGATCTGAAACCCAACTGGCTTAGCGTTGATACCTCATTGCTCACCTTGCGCGCCTCGCACAATCGCTTGCGTCGGATAAGACGAAGCGATAACGCGAAGCTGAGACCAGTTGATCGCGAACGCACACGCTCGAATCTGCGGAGCCTAAACTAGCTGTCGCGCACTCGAACTAGAAGAGCATCCATCAGTTCTTGCCGCAGATTAATTTGTTTGGCGCATGCTCGAGGAAATGCAACTGGTTTACGACGACACAACTGAATAACTCGGGTGGAGATTCCAAGAATGCTCCCCCCAACGCTATGTGTACGGCGCGATGAACTATGGGCATGAGCCCAATGAGAAACTCGGTCCCTCGCGGTCAACCAAACAGGGTTCGATGATCTACGGAAGCAGGTGTTCGTTTGACTAGCAGCAGGACCTGATACCCAACCGGAAAAGTGACGATGTTCTCCACAGGGGCCGTCGAGGATGGCAGACTCGAAGAGTGAGTTCAGGCCGACAGGTCAGGCTATGGAAAACCCGCTGACCTTATTGTGGGATTTTGGAAGTGTCAAGAAAATGGAGCACTGAAATAGTCAAGAAGTGTTTTATTTTCACCGTTGCCAAAACGAGCAGATTGATGAAATCGTCTGATACTTCATCTTGTCATAAGCACTTGGAGGGTTCTGAAACTGATGGTGCAGAAAATAGGCTGCCACACTAGATTTGGCCTTCTGCTTACTCGGATGATGAGCAGAGGCTGTTGCAAGTCGGACTGGTTGGTCGTCGTGAACATCTCAGGCCGGTGGTCCATCTGGCTATCTGGATAGGCATGAGGCGTGGTGAATTGGTCGGGTTGAGGCCCGAGTACATCAATCCAGGGCAAAGCATCGCGCACGTTTACGGTTAGGGGAGAATGGATCGTTTTAGAACCAAACTGGCTACTCCTCGAGAAGACCAAAGAACGGCAAGCCGCGGTGCGTTCCTTTGAGTACACCGGTTAGGCGGATCCTTGAAACTCTCTGCGCCGATGTCACTTCACAAGAATACGTCTTCGGTTAACCCGGCGACTGACTCTCATGTGAAGGACATCAGGAACGCTTTTCGGAGTGCTTGCCAGGATGCCGGCATCGATGACCTTACGTTCCACGATCTTCGTCACATCTGGAGCACGTGGGCGGCCCAGTGCGGTGTGCATGAGATGGTGAGGCGCGACATCCTCGGGCATTCTTCCACGACGATGACCGGCGATTACGAGCACTCAACACCTGAGTCGCAGATGGGCCGCACGCTAGGCCGTAAATACTGGTTCGTATCG
>JANNON010000580.1:0-1585 GCA_031399105.1 Blastocatellia bacterium
AGCGGGGGCAAGCCCGCCTTCCCGACCTGCGAATGGCGCGGCGGTGCGCACTTCAACAAAGGGTCTGATGGGTCACGCGGCCGACGAACCACATTCGCCGGTTGGGAAGGCGGGCTTGCCCCCATACGCGCCAAGTTAAGACTGGAAAGAGAAAAAGAGATGACATAATGAAGTTGCGTAAAACAATCCTTGAAAGGAGTGAATGCTTCAGAATGTCATCTCTCTTAATAGCAGATACCACGTTCGACAAGATACTTCAAGAGATCCCGGCCGAGGTTGGGATGTTGGCCCGGGAGTTCGGTGCGTTTACCAGAAAGCGAGCGATCCGGACGCCGGAAGAACTGTTAAGAGCCGTGTTGTTGTACAGCGGGTTGGATCAAAGTCTTCGGGAAGTAGCGGCGAATTTCACGCAGAACGGTTGTCGGATGTCGGACGAAGCGGTGCGATGGCGATTGTCGACGTGTGAAGCGTGGCTGCAGGAGATTGTGTCGGCAATGATGCCGAAACAGGGAGATGAGAAAGCAGCCGGCGGTTTGCGATTTAAGATCGTAGACTCGACGAGCATTCAGGCACCAGGAGCGGTAACCAGTGACTACCGGATTCATCTTTTGTGGGACCAGAGCGAGCAGCGTTTAGGTGATCTGTTGTTGACGGATTGCAAGACCGGGGAGAGTCTTCAGCTCTTTGAATGGCAGGAGGGTGACGTGGTGCTGGCCGATGCCGGATACGCCAAAGCGGAGCAACTTGCTGCGGTCAAAGCCTGCAGCGCGGAGTTCATTGTGCGATGTGCACCAAAGCAGATTCGCCTGTATTTACCGAATGGTAATCGTCTGAAGGTGGTCAACGAGCTAGAGATGCGAGGCCCCGGCAAAACAACCGTCAGCATGAATGTAATGATCGATACGGAAGCCGGTTTGCAGACGGCGTGGCTTCATGCGTATCGCCTGCCCGAAGAAAAAGCGCAGGAATCACGAAGACGATTGAAGAGACGTGCTCAAAAAAAGTATGGCGGAAAAGTGAGCAAAGAGAGTCTGTATTTGGCCGACTGGGTTCTTCTTCTCACATCGCTTTCGCCTGAGACGGCACCGGCAGAACTTGTCGGCGAACTTTACCGCGGAAGATGGCAGATAGAGATCGTCATCAAGCGTCTCAAATCGCTGCTCGGTCTCGACGCACTTCGTGCTCGCCGAGGTTCTCGTCTTGCAAAAGTATACTTGCTGGGCAAGCTGCTCTATTCACTGATCGTCGAACGGCGCACACTACGCCTAAAGCAGGGGAAAGACGTCGAGTGGCGACTTTGGAAACTCATAGCTCGACAGATCAAAGCATCGATCACATTCCCAAACCAACTCAATGATGAGATCGAAAATGATGTGTTGAAAGTATTGAAGGAGCGATCCCGAAAACGAAAATCATTGCGCGTTCAAATGGTCGAAACTATAAAGCGCGTAAACGAGACTTACTTCGAGAGCCGCCGCTTACGGGCTTAACTTGGCGCGTATGGGGCTTGCCCCCGCTCTTAGATGGAACTACATGAGTGAAATTGTTCTCGATGGCGAGAATCTAACATTTGAACAAGTCACGG
>JANNON010000594.1:0-3201 GCA_031399105.1 Blastocatellia bacterium
CTGAGCAGTACCAATCGATGCAGGTCACTATTGGACCAGTAGTAGCAGAAGAATCCGTAACAATAAGATTGCGCATGATCCCAGGTGAAGGTGATCAAGCAGTCCTCGAGAATATCATCATGCATAACGTACAAGGTGGCACAGAGCAAATGATTGTAAGCAATGAAGCTCAGGATATTCCTTGGAAGGTTCGTCAAGTTGTTAGATTCAGCGAGGATCAATCCGAAACGAACTTTTCCTTTCAACTTGTGGACATTCCAATCAAACAAGCGATCAAAATTGCCAAATTCCGACAGGCGCTTTCAGTAGGAGGAACTCTGACATTTGAACGTGAGGACACCGATGCTGAGTTCGGGCGAACTGAGGTTGCTCCAAGTCGGTACAATGCACTGGACTTAGAATGGATGAAGGTTCTTGAAGCGTTGGAGTTCATCCAACGAAAAACACAGGTCCTTTTTAAATCACCCCAGAGAATACCGGTAGAAGAACTGAAGAATATCATGTGCCTCGTTGAAATTCTTGAAACGGGTAGGGCAACCATGAAGCCCACCGAACTGAATTTCACCGCTAGTGAAGCTCGAGAGCTATTGAGAAAGATATCAGAAGGCCAGAGCCTAAAACTGGAACACTACGCCGATGAGTGGATTTTTCGTGTCTTGGGTAAGAGAGTCTCATTAGGCCCAGTTCTAATTGCGTGCGATAAGCTCACAGTGACGAGTGAAGATATTGATGAAGTAGAGAAAACTTTGAAGAGTGCCAATCCTGACGATCCAATACCGGTTAGGCTTAGTCCTTCTAGCGGTTTCGCTTTGGAAGCCAAATATTTGCAGTGGCTTTGTGCTGAGGAGTCAAGTCTCATTCTAGCTAACCCGTTCGTTCGGGCGACGACTCTCAAAAATCTGCTCCAGATGCTTCTGGATGCTGCAAAGAAATCCGACGGCATTGTAGATTCGAGAACGTTTCTTGAGTTACTAGAAGAGGCGCAAAAGGAAAGCGGCCGAAACGGTATAGTCGTCAACCCGTTACGAGGTGCAACAACAACGGATTTGACCAGTGCAATCGATGTCCTTTCCACGGAACTAGATCTCCAGACAAGACTGTTACTCAGGCATAGTCTCTTAACGCCAACGTGATTTGGTTCGCGAGGGTGATCTCGACAACTTCATTAAGGTGCCTTGAGTTATGCACAGACCAAGTGACCTTCTTCTGTTCGGCTAAATGCTTCAAGTGAAAGTAGCGGCTAAGCATACTGACCGATCTAGAGTCACTATAAATCTCTTGTAGTCATCCGCACCACCACATATAATCCGCGGCCAGATAGCCTCTCACACGCATCGAATCGCACAACTTGCCCAGACTGAAACTTAACTTCGGATTTGCTGAAGGGAAGGTCGGTCATGACTTACGTTCCTCTCGTTGTTCAAAGCACCTCGGTTCCCGACAATCAATCAACTCTCAAGCGACAAGCAACTTTCGAAAATCAATCAGGAACCGTCGAAAGCTCTGTTGGAAGAATCTCTGTTGGAAAAATCTTTGTTAGGAGTGTGCTTCATTCCTTCGTTGGGAGAGCCTTTCGTCTGTTGTTGCTGTTGGTGATTCTCGTTGCAGTAGTTCCCGCGACGGAAGCGAAAGGCAGTCGCAAATCAAAACGGGTGACGGCACCAGCTCCTTCCAGCACGGTCGGGCAATTTGAGCTGAGCTTTAATACTGACTACCCACCATTACCTCCGGCTCACGCATCCGTTTTGCCCAATGGAAAGGTACTTCATTGGGGACTGTATTATTTTCCACCCACGGTCAGCCGACTTTGGCCTTGCGTGATCACCGGAGGTCTCTGCGATCCGGATGTCGCCGGCATTCGCACTGAAAATATCGTGTACACCGCCGAGAATCTTTTTTGCAGCGGCCATTCGTTTTTGCCTGACGGCCGTTTGTTTGTCGCGGGTGGTACGGTCCTCAATAATCCAGAAGAGGGAATTAGCGCAACAACCATCTTCAATCTCAGTCCATCCCCCTCAGCTACGCCGCCTGCTAACCCAGGCCCAACGATGGTGAACGGTCGTTGGTATCCTTCTACCGTCACGTTAGGCACAGGCGAAACCGCGATTCTTTCAGGCTACTCTCCTCTTCTTTTTGGCACAGGCAATGTGTTCAACACGGTTCCGGATGTGCTGGACAGCACCGGCACTACTTTGCGCCGCCTGACCGGGGCCGACCGAGAGATAGAACTCTATCCCTGGATCCACTTGGGTTCGGATGGGAGGGTCTTTCATTCCGGTCCAGTTCCCCCGTCACGCTGGCTAACGACAACTGGTACCGGATCGTGGGGGTTAACCGAGAAGCCCTACTACTATTCTCAAGTAGAGCCCTTCGTGATGCATCGATGGAATGGGTCTTCTGTGATGTATGACGTCGACCGGGTCTTGATTGCGGGCGGCGGTTTTACGCCTCCGACCAACACAGCGGAGACAATCAACCTGACGAATGAAGCTGGTTCCTGGACACCGACTGGCTCGATGACGTATGCGCGCCGACACCTCAATCTTACAATCCTTGCGGACGGCAAAGTGTTGGCTACGGGTGGGACTTCCGGCAGCGGCTTCAATAACACCTGCCTAAACCAGGCGGTTTTTGCAGCGGAACTCTGGAACCCCGCCACCGGACTTTGGACTACGATGGCCAGTGGAGCCAAACGCAGGCAGTATCATTCGATTGCTGTGTTGCTTTTGGACGGCAGGGTGTTAGTTGCCGGACACACTGGAGAACCCACGGCATCACCGAACTGCGCGCCGATGGCCGACGAGCCCCAGGCAGAGATCTTCACACCGCCTTACCTGTTTAATTCCGATGGCAGCTTTGCTACGCGGCCGACCATAAGTTGGGCACCGGAGAGTGTTACATATGGCCAAGTTTTTCCGGTGACCGCCCCCAGCAGCTCCAGTATTAACAAGATAACAATTGTTCGGCTTTCTTCGGTGACGCATGGGTTCAATATGAACCAGCGCTTCAATCAACTAGCCTTCACGCGCGTCGGCGGCGGGTTGCGCGTCATTGCGCCGGCCAGCGGCAACCTGGCCCCGCCCGGGCATTACATGATGTTCTTGATCAACAACTCGGGTGTGCCGTCGGTCGCGAAGGTCATTCAGATTCAGTAAGAGCTATCCGCAGACTACACGGATTCGCTAGACCCCAAAACGCAGT
>JANNON010000621.1:0-3551 GCA_031399105.1 Blastocatellia bacterium
TGAAGTCGCGCAGGTTGCGCGTGCCGTCTTCCCAGTCAGCAAAAACGCCCGTGCTGGTTCGCGTCCAACCGTCATCTCCCGATTCCCAATCTTCCGCGAAGATCGTGGTCGCGCCATCGCAACTTACAGGAGTGTCGGGATCCAGAATTGGCGACAAGTTACAAGGTACGGGTAAGTCCATCTCGACCGCGAGAATCGCCTTGTCTACCTGTTGGCATGTTGTGGCAGTGATTACCTCGCCTGATGGCGTTCCGGTTGCCGAAGAGGTTGAGATCGCGTTAAGTGGCAGGCCAATCAAGTCGTTGCAGGAGGCGCGCAAGGCTTCCGCGTGTTGCGGAAAATTTGTCGAGGGCGTTTGGTATACGGTCATGGCGCGGAAATAGATATGCAGCGCCCTGTTGAAGCCAATGCCCGTGACTGTTTGTCCGTTGAAAGTCTTGCCATCGACCAACATGGCGTAGGCGTGATTAGGAACGCCGGAATTTGTGTGTACACCACCACCGTCACCGGAACCGCAAGCGTAGCTGCCTGACGTTACTTTGTCGGGATCGCCGTAGTTCGTTGGTGTCCACATATCGCGCAGGATTCCGAGTTGTTGAGCACTCAGCGTCGGCACGTCTTCTCCAATCTGCCAGCGCTGCCCGGCAGGACGTGGTTGGCTGTTGTTTGAGCCACCCTCAGCATCCACTCCGTTCAGCAGGTCAGCGCTCTCGCCGACGATGTCGGAATAGGACTCGTTGAGTGCGCCTGACTGATAGGAGTAGATCAGGCCGTGAGTGTATTGCGTGTAAGCGTGGCCCCACTCGTGTGAGACCACGTCGTCCGCGTCAAAATCTGGGCAGTAATTTGTTGACAGTCCGTTCCAATAGGCGTTCGGGCACACGTCGTTCACAAGAAACACGCTGTCCATCGCGTGGCCCAGACCATCATAGGAATCATAACCAAAGCCCGACATGAACATGTTGTAGGTGTGGCCCGCCATCACGTAAAGATTGTTGATTGGCTCAGCCCCCGTCGTTCCGGGTGTTGGTCCTGGAGTTAGCGGATCACCTTCGTGACGCACGGCGAAGAGCGGATCGTGCTCGGGAGTATAAATCGTGCGGTTAAGAGCTGAATGGCTAAGCGCGACCGTGTTCAGCACTCCGCCTTTTATCGCGTCGACCCAAACCTGCAAGCGAGTAGCTTTGCGATCAGTTAACTCGATGTTATAGGCCAGTACACTCTGGCCCTGATAACCTTCCAGTAAACCTTTCCGATAGATGCTTAGCTCGCTCTTGACCACGATGAGCGATGGACCAGCCTGATTCAGCGCGGTAGTGCGCGCGATGGCGTCGCTGATTCGTGGTGCGGTGTCCCCTTTGATTCCAGGAACATAGTGACCACTCACGCCGGTGATGCCGCGACTGTTCACGTGCACAACTACCTGCGCTCCAAACACGGGCAGGCCGCGATAGAACTGGTTCAGACGAATGTGCGAGCTGCCGACAGAATCATTCGCCACTCCGGCTGTCTTCAAAGTACTTGTGGCCGCGTCGGCGCCAGTTGAACTGCCAACAGCGAGCTTGCGCTCAGCCGCACTCATTCCGATAAGGTCGCCGTATTCGCGCAGGAAGGAGAAGGCGCGCGCTTCCGGAACGTCCCCCGTGTTGTCTACTACCAGAACACCGCCATTAACGGCCCTGACAAAATCGTAGTTCCCTGTCTCTCGCGAAACATTGGACTTAACCGCCGAGGTAGCCGAGAGCCGCAGGCGCGCCATCGCACTAAGGGCTCCGGCGGACGCTTTTGGTTCCGTGAGGGCCGTCGGAGTTTGTGGCGGAGCAGGTGCGGACGGTGCAGCGGAGGTTATGTAACCCAAAAAGCTGGCGTCGGCTATTAGCAACGCAGTTAGGCCGAGGATGGCGGCCAGAAACATTTTGCAAGAACTGCGGTTCCAGAATCGAGATGGTGTGCAGGACATCGGTTTTTCTCCTCAGTGTCGAAAAGTCTCGCGTTATGGTTCCAACTTGAGCGTGGCGTAATGGTGGAGACTTTACTGAAGGAGACTTGAGAAAAACTTGAGGGGTGGTTGAGTCGGGTGGTTGCAATCGAATTGCAAGGAAGATGGTGGGTGGTGAGTGGTTGGGGCCTGGTGCTTGGTACGTGGTGCTTGGTGTTTGGTGCTTTGTACTTTGTGAACTTGCGGTGGGGCCGTTGGGCAATTTGGGACGGAGTGGCGATGAAGTCAGTACCGAAACGCGGTAGCGTCGGGTCTTGCCGGCGAGTTGAAGCCGGAACACGCATGACAGTTGAGCCCGCCGCAGTGACCGACGCTACCGCGTTTCGGTACTGACTTCATTGCCACTGTACAGTCCGACCATCACACTAAAGTGTGGCCTCGGGTGGTCTCTGAGATCTCAAATCTCAAATCTCGATCTCAAATCTCAGAGCCGGAGTCTTGAAATTCGAACCTCGAAACTCGAAACTCGAAACTTTCTTCTCATCTCCCGCGTGGCGTCGGTAAACTCACTCGACTTCGCATCCGCTCTTGCCAGTTGCGGCGCTTCACGTTGATATCTTCAATCTGCGCCAGCGCCGAACTCATCGTCTCGCCCCCGAGCTGCCGCATCTTTAAATAGAGCAACGCCGGAACGATCGATAGCAGGGGCAGGATAAAGATGTTCGTCAGTCCAGAAAGCTGCTGCGTCAGCGTCCTGACCGAAACACTGGTACTGCCCTGACTCGCCTTCACCGCAAAACGTCCAAACAAAGCGCCCACCAGAGATGGGATCACAAACTGCAGAAACGTGATGATGATCACGGTCCGCCATGAACGCGACGCCAATTCCCTTGCGCGCAGCCTCGCGGCCTTCGTCTCCAATCCCTCCATCAGGACGACCGGCGCGTACAGCGCGTAGCGAATCGACATCACGATGCCCGGAATGATCAGCAGCCACCCGGCAATGATCCGCAGAGTCACCAGGATCGAGGTCTTCAGAAATGGCCGCCATCTCCTCCGTAGCACCGCCAGGGCGGTACGCAGCTCCAAAGGCCGCAAAGGCGCCGCTGTCACTTGCGTCACGATGATCGCCGTCATGCCGGAGATCGCTGCCGCCGCCACAAAGTAGGCTGCAATTTGAATCAGCGTCACGATGATGATGACGGCAATGATCGAAATCCTCATTGCTCCCCAACTTCGCGGCTGTGCTTTCTCCATCAATTGGAGGATGAAAAGCAGTGCTGTCGTTATGACTACCGGGATGTGGGCGATTAGCGACAGCTTGAGAAACTTTGGAAAGTATTCGCTATAGAGAGAAAACGCCCGGCGATACAATGAACCAATACTCGAGGCTTGCGCGCTGAGCGAATTCGCAAAGGCACTCGCAGTCTGTGGACGTTGTTGCGGATCTTTCGCCAGCGCGGACATCACCACACCGGCCACACGCTTGGGAACCTTTGCGCGTTCACGCAAAGGAACCGGCGCAGCGTCGACGTGTTCCCGGATCACTTTTGATGTATCACCTGTAAACGGCGGCTCACCGGCCAGCATCTGGTAAGCGATCACGCCGAGG
>JANNON010000622.1:0-5345 GCA_031399105.1 Blastocatellia bacterium
ACGGACCACGGACAACGGACCAAAAGAAAAAGCCGCCAGGCTAACCAGCGGCTCGCATCCTCTACAACTCTAGAAAACTCACTCACCGATAAACTTCGGTGGCCTTTTCTCAATAAAGGCTGCGACGCCTTCTCTGAAATCTTTTGTTAATCCTGATTGAAGCTGGGCCTTCCTTTCCAGTTCCAGTTGTCCACCGTAGTCGTTCGTTCCACTTGCCTCCAACAGCTCCTTCGTACGCCCAATTGCTGCCGTCGGTGATTCCGCTAGTTTCTCCGCCAACGCGAGCGCCTGTGCCAGCAAACCGTCATCGGCAACGACGCGATTTATCATTCCCATCTCGGCCGCCTGCCGAGCGCTGACAACATCCCCGGTCATCATCAATTCCGCCGCGCGTTTCCAACCAATCAACCGCGGTAAGATAAAAGTGCCACCGCAGTCTGGAGTCAATCCTATCTTCACGAATGCCTGGTTGAATCGCGCGCTCTCACCAGCGAGAACCAGATCGCAAGCCAGCGCAAGATTGCAACCACCGCCAGACGCAGCGCCGTTAACGGCCGCAATGATCGGCAACGGTGTTTGCCTAATCAGTAAGATACATTCATTTAGAAGACGCAAAGGCTCGTCAAAAAATGCTTCCACTCTTCCGTCCTGCTGGGCCATCTTCTGCATCTCGCGCAAATCTCCGCCGGCGCAGAAAGCCCGGCCGGCTCCGGTAAGGACGATTGCGCGTGCACCAGTATTTTGCGCCTCACTGATTGCAGACTTAAGTTCCGAGCCCATCGTCACCGTCAGCGCATTGAGTGACTCCGGGCGATTTAGCGTCAACAGGACCACCGACCCGCGTGTCTCGACTTGTATGTTTTCGTAGCTCATTAGGAAAAGATAAAGAAGTTTCGAGTTTCGAGTTTCGAGTGGGTCTCAGTCAGTACCGTAGCGCTGTAGCGTCGGGTCCATGTTTCGTCTAAGAGGTGTATCTTATGGCCACTAAGTGGTGTGTATCTCATCGCCACCCGGCGCTACCGCGCTACGTACTGACTGAAACAAACACATATCCAGCAGATCCGTAAGAGGCGATCTCGTTAACCACTAACGCTCCTCTCCAAAGAGCGGGACGAGTTTAGCAGAATGTTTGTTGACCGCGGAGGACTGGTCCTGGCCGATAAATCTCTGGGGCGATCAGGTTCGCTGCTGGGCGGCGCGATTTGCACCGAAGCAATCGCCGCAAAGCACTGGTCTGCCCGTAGACGGCTTGAACGGCACGCTGTCGGTCTTGCCACATTGGTCGCAGGTAATATCGAATCGCTGTCGCTCCCCTCCCGGGCCACGCGAACCACCGAAATTCGAACGGCGCGCATCACGACAGGGTTTGCAACGCTTAGGGTGAGTCAGGTTGCGTTCCTTGTAGTATTCCTGTTCGCGTTCGGTGAATGGGAAGGGGGAACCACATTCCGCACAGGTGATCTCTAAGTCTGGCATGGCGCTTTGTCTCCATGAGAGCAGAACTGAGGCCTCCGCTCTCTGTGCTCTTCGGAGCGCTTGGTGTGTTTCAACGGTCGGAAACCGATGGATGAATCGCCGGCTAGCAAAGCGGTAAACGCTGGTCGGGTACCGCGTTCCGAAACGGTTTAAGTGGGCGAGAGTTTACTCCACCAAACGGTAGGGTTCAACAGTTCTTATCAGGGCTTAGGCCGCAGTTGCTGCCCGGCGCAGCTCACTGACATGAGCTCGGGCAGTCTGGCCCAGAGTGTCGAGGTTATAGCCGCCTTCCAGACACGAAACTACTCGCCCGTTGCACGACTCTCGCGCCCACTCGTTTATCGCCCGAGTCATCTTTATGAAGTCGCCGTCCTGCAGCATCAACTGACCAAGAGGGTCGGCCTGATGAGAGTCGAATCCCGCCGAGATGATAATCAGATCGGGTTGAAAGCGATCGTGAATGTCGTCCAGCGCGGCTTCAAACATTCGTTCGTGTTCATTGGCCGGTGTGTGCGCCTTCAGTGGAATGTTCATCGTGTAACCAACGCCTTTGCCGATTCCGTTCTCACCTCGCGTTCCGGTACCGGGATACCAGGGATACTGATGCAGCGAAAGAAAGAAAACGGAAGGGTCGTCATAGAATATTCCCTGAGTCCCATTCCCATGGTGAACATCCCAATCAACAACCGCCACTCGCTCAATCTCCTTGTACTTGTTCTGCGCGTAACGAGCAGCAATCGCTACGTTGTTGAATAAGCAGAAGCCCATCGAGCGTTCGGCCGTGGCGTGATGACCGGGTGGACGAACCGGAACGAAGGCGTTTACCGCTTCGCCGCTCATGATCGTGTCGACCGCCATACAAGCTCCGCCAGCCGCTCGCAATGCCGCATCCAGCGAACGCATTGATACGACCGTGTCGGAATCAAGATAACCAGTGCCTTCGCTGACAACGCGCTCGACCGCTTTGAAAAGTTGAGGACTGTGACAGGCCTGCACAGCGCCGCGCGTCGCCGGCGTCGCTTCCTTCTCGACTAACTGAGACCAAAGTGCATTGTCACCCTGCAGCGCGTCCATTACTACTCTGTATCGGGAAGGCGTTTCAGGATGGCCCGGGCCCGTGTCATGGTCCTGAAAAACCGGATGATGAATCAGTGCGGTGGTCATGAAAGGATTATGTAGGTGAGGCGCGCGCTGGTCAAAGCGCTGGTCTCGGGACTTAGGACTCAGGACTCAAGTCTCAGGGTCTCATGAGATCTGAGATCTGAGATCTGAGATGATCTGAGATTTCAAATTTGAGATCTCAGATCTCACAAACCAAGCGAGACCTGAGTCCTGAGTCCTGAGTCCTGAGTCCTGAGTCCTGAGTCCTGAGTCCTGAGACCTGGTGCTCCTCCGTCCGGGTGTTCCAAAACCCAAACCCGCGATTCGTGAACAGAATCAAAAACGTACGGCCCAAGCCAGTTCCCTTCAAACGATCCCCCCGAATAACGGTGTAATATGCCTAAACCTCACCCAAGGTTGCGATTACCTTGTGCAAACCATCGTGGGAATAGCGATTGCTCCTCTTATTGCCGCACAGCGTCTCTCCAATAATCTACGCTGAGCATATTCACGGGCGGGCGTGAAAGAGATGGCTACTAAAAATTTCGAGCAGAACATCATGAGCAGAACCAGCATGGTCGCTCGCGTTTTCAAACCTCAATTAGATTTCGAACTTTAGGAGGAAAATATGGCGTACGAAGAACAAGAAGCTAAACGAAGCAGAGTGGTAGTCGAAACACCGACGGCACGGCGCGAGTATGTTCAAACTGAATCAAGTCACACACCGGAACGTAGCGGCATTTCGGGAGGCACAGTTGGCGTGATCGTAGTACTCGCGGTGGCGCTTGTTACAATTCTTGTCTTGTTTCTGATGAACGGACAGCAATCAGAGACATCGGACCTCGCTGCGCAACAACCGGCGCCGGTTCCGCAAACGACAATCATTCAACAACCTGCGCCAGCGCAACAGCCTCCGGTGATCGTGCAGCAACCAGCGACACAACCCGCGCCCGTTATCGTCAATCAGCCTGCGACTACCGCAGCGCCAGCCAATAACGATTCGACCATTCAAAGTGAGATAGACAAAGTTCTCGCTGCTGAGTCGAGTCTGACCGGTAAAGGAATTACCTCGACTGTCGACAATGGCAAGGTGATGCTGGTTGGCACCGTGCAAACTGAGGCACAAAAAGCACAGGCAGAGCGATTAGTCAGTCGGCTCAAGGGCGTGACTGCGGTAGACAATCAGATTGCGGTTATTCCTTAACTCGGATCAATCTTTCGCAAGCCGGAGACTTTGTAGGGGTGTCCCTCCGCGGGCACCCCTTCTTTTAATAGAGACTTCTTTAAGTTACGAGGGGTGCCCACGGAGGGACACCCCTACAATCGTACCTGCAAGGTTCGTTCGGCGATCGATGCTTCAATAACAATCTCTGATTCATCATCCGACAAAACCATTCTCCACCGCTCGCCATTTTCGTAAAAGCCAACCGACGCGATCGTAATCTCAATCGACGTAACTAACTTCAGATCGTCAACACTGCCGGATAACACCGATTCAACTTCGCCAGCGATCTCCGCTCGTGTTTGGTACTGCATCTCCAGTTCACTTACTGCAACGCCGTGAGGCAGTAAAACCATCTGTCCATCGAGATAGATTGACCAGATAAATCCGATGTCCAGCAACAGGTGAAGTGTCTCGTCGAAGATGAAGTAGGCGAGAGCCGTCGCGTCTATCACATGAGCAATTACGTGATCCTGGTGCGTCGTCGTTTCGGATTCGCGCCATTCACTATTCACGCTGTTCACCTCCGTAGTTAACTAATTCTTTGCTTGAAATTCAGCCAGAAAGCACGGGCCAAAGTTTCCAAGGTCAAGTTTGAAAGTCTCACAGTTAGGAAGGTGGACCTTGTCCCCGCTCAAGGTTAATAGCCGCTCAAGCTTTGAGTCCAGAGTTGAATATTGATCTTATTTGAATGGTTATAAAACTTGTGCGGGGAGGGTGACTTTCCTGACTGTGAGACGTTCAGACTTGAAGATTGAGCTTGGGAGAGACCTCATGCAAAGGAAGAACATACAAAAAACAGAATCTCTGTACCGACTTCAATAGCTTAAGTCCCTCTGAATAGATAAAATGGTTTCGCGTTCTTCCCTCGAATGCAGACCCCCACGCAGCAACGAATTTCAGCGATAAGCTGAACTTCCAGTACGAATCGCAGCAGCGCTACCGCGGAGGCTCTCTTGCTCGAAATCAGGGATAATGGGAACTCAATTCCCAGCACGATATCCGCTCAACCCAGTGAACTTAAGGTGAACATGGTCGCGCCAAATTACAACTGGAGCAACATGGGCCCATCAGATCACTTCGCCCAGTTTTACGAAGGCGACACGTATCTGATGAACTCGCTCCATGGCTATGCACAGGCTGGCCTGGTTGGCGGTGATGCCGTGATCGTTGTTGCCACTCCCGAACACCGAGCTCGTTTGCAGGAACTCCTGGAGAACGATGGGATCGACGTCGTACTTGCCAGTGCTGCCGGTCAATACGTCGCGCTCGATGCCGCCGAGACGCTGAGCAAGTTCATGGTGGACGGCAAGCCAAACCCTAAACGTTTCAAAGAGGTAATCGGCACTATTCTCACCCGCGCTGCTGAAGGACGCCAACAGGTCCGCGCTTTCGGCGAAATGGTCGCCTTACTTTGGGCCGATGGAAATCACGAAGGCGCCCTCGAGTTGGAAGGCTTTTGGAATGATCTACAAAAACGTCAAAAGTTTTCATTGTTCTGCGGATATCCATTGAATGGATTTAGCGGCGAGCAACTGGGCGCGTC
>JANNON010000626.1:0-2808 GCA_031399105.1 Blastocatellia bacterium
GGTGGCCGCCAGGCTGGCGCTTCCAGCTCGAATCGCGTCGGAAGTGTCAGGGGCTGAGGCTCGACGAAGAGCTGATCTGCCAGCTTGTAGAACGGGTCCACATCTTGATCTGCGGGAAGATCCTGCAGAAAGCTCCTCGCATCAACGGCAGCATGACGTTCCGTGAGACCGATCAGATCATTACCGAACCTGTCCCGTATGCGCCTGAGCTCGCCTTTGATGCAGGACCATCGATCTACGGCACGATCGAGGTTGATCACGTAGATTCTGTCTATTGTCTGTGCCGATGAGTCTCGTGGCCCGAATGTCATCGATGTCTGCTGGGGTAGAAGTCTTCGAAGACTATATCCGAGACGAAACGCCAGCCTGAGGGCCGCCAGCGACGGGCGGGTCAGATTCATCGCCCCTCCGAAGGTGATGGGCGGTACATTTTTTTATTCGACAGTCTCCAGTTCCGCGCATCGTCGCGGTAGCTGAGCGGCCACTGGCTGGTAGATGTCAGCTCCCAGTCATGCGCGACCATCAGCGCTTCCGGTGAGCACCCCTCGCTGATGATTTCGAATACCGATCGAGTGAGATTTCCTGGACCAGTTGTAGCTTGGACCTCGGGTAACTCGTTCACACTATCTGCTTCCAGAGATGCGGCGGCGTTCAACAAGGCTCTCTCAATCATGGGGTGATTGCGCGCCGCAATCATGGGGGTCGTGTTAAAGTAGAAAATCCACTCAGGTTGATCGGCTCCGGCTTCGGTAAATACCGATGGTGCCACCATTTGAGATGTTGCGATATCGTAACAGAAGGGTTGGAGCTTTAGTCGACCGTCGTCAAAAAGATGGCCGATCGATTTGCCATGGTACACATCGTCGGCGTCTATGTAGAAGCCCCCTTCAACCAGCACATACGCATAGCGGAAATAGTCGGACATCATTGAAGGGTGATAGCAACGAGCGAAGGCTTGCTCGTGGCGACTTCCTAAGCGATCGCGGATGAAATTGCTCGCCGAATTCCTATCAAAAACGTCCAACTCAAAGCCATCCCGCTCCAGTTTCCTCCATGATTTCATACATGTTTCGACGTCATCGGGCAGTCGCTCCAGATCATGCCAGAACTGGACTATCCGCCTAGGAGTTGGCCCCGGCCATGAAGTCGGCCGACATGGGGAACTTATGCTCCGCTGTACTAGATCGCGGACGAAATCAGAGCGTGCGCGTTCGGCAGGTAGCAGTGGGTCGTCCTCTACTGCGTCGTTCACTCTTCCTCCGTTCACGGCGTTTCCTTTGAAAGCGACCTTTAAAACGTTCTTTGAGGATGTGGCTATACGAAAATCTGAATTGTGCCTGATTACATGCCCTGAGGGACGTAATGAGCTGTGTCAGACGTTTGGGTGCCCCTCAGCGTATAAAGGCGACCTTGAGATCAGCGTTTGCACGACCGGATTGGTAAAAGCTGAGCGCGCAGCAGGCTAATCCAACTCCACATGCGGCTGCTTTGCCACCTTAGCCACCCAGAGCGAACAGTAGGCTAACGGCCCAGTTGCGGGCGCAATTCGCGCCCAGCGAGCCAACCGGCGAGTGTCGGGTTTTGGCAACAAACCTACCGCTGTGAACTCCGCGCGGGAATGGCCGAATTGTCCCACTTCTGGTCATTCGCGATGCACGTCTAGCGCCTGAATGTACGGCAAGTTTTGACAGGCAAAACTCAGGCTGAGAACGACCAGAATGTTGGCGCAAGCCGTCGTAATCCGAAATTAATGCAGCAGTCACCATTCACGCCTATCCCACCAAAATGACTTTTACTCGAGAAGAAATCGATCGGTGGCATCAGGATCGTCGGACCGCGTCAGAAAAAATAGAGGCAGATCGGCTGTGCTTCGCCGAACGCGCCAGACGGGCCTTCGCAGTTGCCACCAGTATTCATTGCGGTAATCCGTTCGACATCAGCGAAGGTTATGTCTCTGATGAAGTCCAGATGTGCTACCGCTGCCTAGACTAGATTTCGCTGAACCAAATCTGCTGTCTTACAGGCCTTCGTTAGCAGAAACGAATACAATTAACCGTCCAGTCCTGCATTCAGGCCGTCCGCCCTGCGACGTTTAAGCGAGGCAATAATGTTGTCGAGGCGCCTCAAAAGATCGTCATAGGTGATAATGTCGATCATATTTGCATATTTGCGCTTGATTATCTCCAGATCGGAAGTCTGACCAGCGCTGAAAGCGTCAGTTCCATCGCCCTTGCGATCACGCCCGAGTATCAGCAGAGCTTTTGGGTTGGTTATGCGGATGCGCAACCCCGGCGGAAGCAGTGACTCATATCTGGAAGTCAGCTTTTCTTCGGTCGCGACACCACCTTTACTGAGGTAAAAAAGATACTTCTCCGCCTGCATAATTGTACCGGATAGATCGCCTGTAGGCACGTAATTATCACGATAGCGCGTTCGTCTGAGCATAACGTCATGGACCGGCTTTTTGATCTCAATAACGTCAATATTTCCATTCACATCGACCAGAGCAAGGTCGATCTGGCGTTTGATCGTGGTGTGTGGCGTGGTATACCGGTCTTCAACGGACACCTTCTCCAGCACAGCAATATATTTGGGAAAGATGAGCAGCAGTATTGCGATGAGCTGCTTTTGCCATTCATCCTCACTCTTATCGCCAGTCTTCAGCCAAGCATGAAGGGTGTTTCGAACCAGATCAAATTTCTCGATCTCGGTTTCCAGAAGTTCGTCAGCGCGTAAGGGTGCATTACCGCGAGCCGATTTACGTTTGCTCAGATAAGTTTCATACTGCGCACGGAAATCCCGCTGCGG
>JANNON010000679.1:0-11520 GCA_031399105.1 Blastocatellia bacterium
CAGCGACCGGGCCGATTCGGCAGAGCAGGCAATTGACGAGAGTAGTTGAGATCTCTTTCAAACCGATTGAATTTTCGCGTCGACCCGGTCGCTGCGCTCCGCGGTTCTGATTGCTTTGCGCACTGTCCAGGGCTTCACCCCGCAGTTCTTTACCGCTTGTGAGCGACTGCGCCCACCCCAACTCGCAACAACTACCGCGGCATGATCTGTTCGTTCATCACTTAGGCTGAGTATCAACAACGATTCGGCACTCTGGTAACGCGAACCAACGCGGATTGTGCTCAGTACTAGTTGATCGATTGGCGAGCCCTAAGGTCGCCGCACCGCAATCTAGCCGAGCCTTAACGCTGTTCCAGATCGCGCCCTAACAACAATTGACATCAACCGTCTATTGGACTACCTTGGCGTCCTCATCACTCCGAAAACAAAGAAAGGAGGCTCTATGCTTTTTAAAGTAGCGAGTTACCGTGTGCCTGAAAACGCACGGGAGGACTTCACGAGGATTGTTCAACCGGCTATCGTCGCCAGCAAGGCAGAAGACGGCGTCGTAGGCTATCGTGGGGGGTTCGACTTGGACGATAAAGAGGTCTTTACCGTAACCGGGATCTACAAAGATGATTCAGCCTTCGAAAGCCATCTGGCGTGCGATCACATGAAAAAGGCTCTAAGCAGTTTGGCCGGGCTTACCAACGGGGACAGTGGCGTTAAGTTCCTTAGCGCTGCGTCAATTCCTTGCTCCGAAAATGAAAACAGTGCGGAGGCTCACGTCCGCCAAGTGCTGAAGTAAGCCAACAGCACCCATCCATTCCACCGCGTGAGAGCTAGTCTCGGTTTGTAGGCTGCTAAGTTCTGGGCAAGCGGCCTGCGAGTCATGACTTTGGAATTCACTCAAATCGGAGAAACTCATGAAAAAGAAATTCAAGAAGTACCGAACGCTCAAAACCAACAGACCACTCACGGTTCTTTTCTAGAACTGCGCAAGTTGTCACTCCACATTTCCTTTTCCACCCATGGGGTCTGCCATCGTTTGGTAAACTCGGACAACGCAAGTGAAGGCACAAAACTTTAGTTTGTGTCTGAAGCCGAGCCGTCCGTGAGTTATCAACTTCCAAGGGCACCATGAAAGGGAAATCAAAAAGTACCGAACTCTCAAGTCCAACAGGCCACTGACTGTGGAGTTCTGATTGGGCAACGTTTCAATATTTCTCTTCAGACATGTCGGGGCAGGACAAAAATTCTGCCTCGACATCCGTTAGTAGTGGCCTCTACTCTTCGCATAGCGCGCAGTTCTGATCTGGTTGGCTTCACTTTGAAAAACCCCAATCTCGCCGCCAGCTACTCATGACTTCGGCGTTACTTAAACTACCGGGCAGGTGCTACTTCTGAACTCGTTAAATGAAACATATGATCTGGTGGTGGTCGGGGGCGGGCCCGGCGGGTCAACCCTGGCCACAATCGTCGCGATGCATGGACACAGCGTGCTATTGCTCGAGCGCGAACTTCATCCACGATACCAAATTGGCGAATCGTTGCTGCCGTCAACCATCCACGGCATCTGCCGGATGATCGGCGTCGAAAAAGAGATTCATCGAGCGGGATTCATACGTAAGCACGGCGCCGTTTTTCGCTGGGGAAACAATCCCGAACCATGGTCGTTCGGTTTCAGTCAAGCAAGGATGCTCGAAGAGATCGGGGCTAATTTCGCCTATCAGGTCGAGCGATGTAAGTTCGACAAGATACTTATCGACAACGCCCGTTTGAAGGGCGTCAACGTTCGCGAGCGGTGCGATGTTCGTCAGGCACTGACTGAGAACGGAAGAATTGTTGGAGTTGAATATGCTGATGAGGGCGGCGCGCAACATTCTGTGAGAGCTCAGTATGTAGCCGACGCATCCGGCAATCAAAGCCGCCTGCACGGTTACGTCGGCAAGCGGATTCACTCTGAATTCTTCCGTAACGTGGCGGTCTTTGGTTACTTCGAAAACGGAAAACGACTGCCATCTCCTAACGATGGAAATATCCTCTGTGAGGCTTTTGACCGGGGCTGGATTTGGTATATACCGCTGCGAAATAGCTCGCCAACGCTAACCAGCGTCGGACTCGTCATTGGGTCCGAGCACGCTTCGGAATTGAAGAATCCTGAGTCTGCACTGCTTGATAATATTGCTCGTTGCCCGAAGATTAGCGGGATGTTGGCTGGAGCCACTAGGGTAACTGAAGGTCTTTATGGATCTCTTCGCATTCGCCGTGACTGGTCATACACGAATGAGCGATTCTGGAAGCCCGGAATCGTACTCATCGGCGATGCGGCCTGCTTTGTTGATCCGGTGCTCTCGACTGGAGTGCATTTGGCCACCTACTCTGCGCTGCTGGCAGCACGTTCAATCAACACCTGTCTTACCGGTTTAATGGATGAAGCCCGCGCGTTTACTGAGTTTGAGCGTCGCTATAGGCTCGAATACGAATTGTTCTACAACTACCTAATTGCCTTCTACGATATGCATAACAGCGAGGATAGCTATTTCTGGCAAGCCCGTAAGGTTTTGAATACCAGCGAACAGGCCAATGAAGCCTTTGTCCGCCTGGTCGCTGGCGGAGCAACTGCCCCTGATATTTATTTCGCGAGCAAGGAGGGCATCGGCCAGTCCTTGCAGCGTTTTGCGGATCAATTGGACACTTCTTTATCCGCTGAGACTCGAGGTCGGGTGACTGCTGAGATTGCCGGTGAATTACACGAATACGAGGTCGCCGGTGGAGGAGACGCTGCTGTGCATGGCGGGCTTGAGGATATTCGCCAGATAAGTTGGGGGAGTGAGCGCGTCATCCCCTCACCGGCGGCATTAGCGAATGGCGAATTAATTCCCTCGGCAGACGGTTTCCACTGGACCAGTTAAATCATGAAGCAAGCAGTTCAATCCGATGGCTCTTCAAGCACTCAGCTCGATCCGCTGCAACAGTCTTTTACTCGCTGGTTATTTCGCGCGTACCTGGATCTGGGCCCGGTCCCTGTTGAAGCCCCGCACCATTTACATGGTCTGGATTTTGGGATTCACGCACTAATGGAAGACACGGCGTACCCGAGAATTCAGAGCGCCCTTAATCCGTCCTTCCGAGACGCGTTAGTGCAGGAAACCGGTTTAGCCCAATACAACATCAAGAGCCCGTCTGAACTACCTTCGTCCCTTCGTCAGCCACGTTGGACGTTCATGTGTGAACAGATCCAATCATTTGAGTCGCTCTCGTCATTATCCCAGGTCAGGCTGGCGTGGCTCTTGGGCAAATTGTGTCTCCAGGATTTTCTGCTTGAGTTGGTTCCTGAGATCGGGGCAGAGCAAGTTGCTTCGAGCAATGAAAACGCTTCGTTAGCTTACCTGCGTGCGTATTCTCGCTGCCGACTTAACATTGATGATGCTGCCAATCCATACTCGCTCGACGAGTTTAAGGAGATTGCCCTGCACGCGCCGCCGGGCATCGCGCGTATTGATGCGCACTACCAGATGATATCGCAGTCTGTGAAGGCCCGAGGCGATCTCACTGCGGCCGATTACTGGCAGGAGAAACATCTACAAGCAATCGAGAGTTCGCGCTCGGAGATTGATGAGTTCAACCACTTGCTCGTCATGTCTCGCTATCACCGTGTCGGCGGTTTCCTGCCGCAGATGAGAAAGGATGTTGAGGGAGTAGTACGAGAAATGGATCTGGCAGAGCAGTATGCGTTAGCGCTGCCTCGGCGCAGCGAACCGGAACGAATTGCGGCTGATGAGATGCTCTATCCCGTTTATGAGAGTCGTACCAAGGAAGCTCTGTGGCTCGAGGATTTCGATCTTGCGGAAGAGCGCGCGCTTAAGACCGTCGCGCTTTCTCCCTACGACGCCCGCGCGTGGCTTCACCTCGGTCAGGTCTACTGCGATCGTGAGAATCCTGAAGACGCCCTGCGTGCTTATCTCCGTGCCGTTCGGCTCGCTCCGCCAGGGGCCGAAATCGCATGGTTCATGGCGGGACAATGTTATGAAGCCCTTGATGATCTCGAGTCGGCATGCAACTCGTATCTGGCATCCCTGCAAACCGATCCGCTGGGCCTTTCTGCCGTTGAGCAACTAGTCGAGGTTTCCCAGCGCCTGGGGCATTCGGCGATCTTTCGCTGGGCTCAAGGCCGACTTGAGCAGCTCCAGCAAAGAGTCGAGGGCCTTCCGGAAGATCAGGCCGAACCCTACAAACTCTTCGCGAAGCCGGGCGGGCTTTCAGCAGAACGTCAGGAGCATTCTTAACCGCATAACCACAACTCAACAAAGTCACTTTACCGTTGACTAGCCTTGTATGTCCTACACCGAAGACCAGCTTTTAGAAGTGGTATCACTGGCAACCGGCGGGCGGAAGCCAAACGAGTTGTCAACACAGCTTTTGCCGACGCCGATCCTCGGCGAGTATGGGCACGCCCGATTGCTCCAGGATACCTACGACTGGGTGCAAACAAAGCTCCATAACGTTCCGATCACCCGCGTTTACGATGCCACACCTCTCGACCATTTGGGACTTCCGGTGTGGGCCGCCGTAACTCCGTTAGCATCAGATCTTACCGTCCATGCTGGAAAGGGACTGAATGCGCTAGCCTCACGCCTGAGCGCAATCATGGAAGCCATTGAGCGCGTCAGCGGAGAATCTGTCGAATCAAACCGCTTGATTCGGGGTTCGTACAATGAGTTGTTGCGGCGGGGCCACGATGAGATTCAGCCGCTTGATCCACAGTTGTTTGATCTGCCGTTCAACACTGCCTACGCTCCTGATGCTTCGATCTCATGGATTGCAGGCTACGACTTGATGCAAAGGTGTGACTGCCTGATCCCTCTGGACCTGGTTATCTCACCCCCGACCGAAGGCGTTTGTCAGGGGTTAGAAACTAACGGATTTGCTTCCGGCAACAACTATGTAGAAGCGATCGTCCATGGGGTCTGCGAGTTGATCGAACGCGATGCCAAATCGCACGATGAATTCAATGCGCTCTTCTGTGATTCCAGCGACATTCAACTCGCCAAAGTGAAGCTAATCGATTTATCGACGTTACCCGATGAACCGAGATCGTGGGTTGATCGTTTGCAGGAACGGGGGCTTCAGCTTCGCTTACAGGTGCTTGAGAACTCGGCAAATCTGCCCGCCTATGGAGCGTTTATTGTTGACGAGATGTTTCCAGGTAACGAAGGCTATCCGATGATCTTCGGGGGCTATGGATGTGATCTTAACCCAACGCGAGCAGCGCTCCGCGCCCTTTCCGAAGCTGTCCAATCGCATACCATAGTGATGCTAGGGGCGCGCGACGAGTTTGAGGGTACGCGAGCCGCGCCCGATCGCTCCGCCCGCCTGCTATACAATCTGCAGTTGCTTCATCCAACATCATATGTCGGTTTCGAAGCGGCAGCGGAGCTGACATCGGGCGATCTTCTGGACGACCTCAAAACGCTTTTAGAAAAACTCTCAGCCGCAGGTTTTGAGCACTGCATCGCTGTTGACCTGGCGCGGAAAACCCTTGACGTTCCGGTCGTGCGCATACTTGTCCCGGGCTTGTCCGGCCCCTATGGATACACGACCAAACGGCCCAACATCCGGCTTCTTTTGAACCTGGTATGAGCACTCGCAAGCAGCACAGCCCAACCGCTGAACGCAAGCCAATTGTTTTCCTTGGACCATCAGCGCCTGCAGATCAGATCAGGAACATTTTGCCCGAGGCCACTATCTTGCCGCCGATTGCGCGTGGTCAGCTTTACCGCGCGAGGGAACAAGGGGAATCTGTCTTTCTCATTGTAGACGGGGTCTTCGGGCATGAACTCGCTGTCTCACCACGCGAAGTGGTTGATGTCTTGAAGGATGGCGCTCTCATCTATGGCTCCTCGAGCATGGGCGCTCTACGAGCTGCTGAGTGTTGGCCCGCAGGTATGCGGGGAGTAGGCACAATCACTCGACTGTACAAGCTTGGCTGTCTCGAATCCGATGATGAAGTAGCTGTCGCCACGAATCCTGAGAATGGTTTTTCAGCCACCTCGGTTGCTTTGATCAATATTCGCTACGCGGTCTCGAAAGCAGTTAGAACGAACTTGCTCAGCCGGAGTGCTGCCATTCATTTGGTAGCAACAGCGAAAAACATCTTCTTTCCTGAGCGGACGTGGCCATGGATTCTGAAGCAGGAAGGCATAACTGATCGGCAGGGGCGAATAGCATCCTTCTGCGCGTCAAAAGACTTGAAGAAGAAGGACGCTTTGCGAGCGGCGCAGGTACTTAAGCGTGCCATGCTAGCGCAGCCTCAACTCAGTGAGCTTCATAGTCCTCCTGATGCCTCCACGTTTTTGAAAACAGAGCGTTATCCGGGTCACGACCCATTCATGGGCTATGACGAGGAGACCCTGAATCTTCAGCTGGCAATTTGGCTGATAGGTAGTGGACGATATCAGAAATACATCTGGCCGCTGGTACTTGGCGAACCGGAATTTCGTGGAGTTCGTGCAATGAAAAGTCCGCTTGGGCGAGCCGAGGCTTTGCGAGAACGTTTGGCGAAAGTTCTGTCGCGCTTTTGTGCCGATATCGCTTTGAGTGTTCCACGGCTGACTGCGGAGTTGGACTTTTTGGAGGAACGTGAGGCAGAAATGATGCGCTGGTATGCCGTGACGACCGTTTCGGAGAATGCCAGATCCGTGGGCCTCTCTGCTGATAAGCATTTGATGGCGCGAACCAGGGAAGAGGTAGCCATTGCGCATGGTTTAAGGGATTGGCAGACGCTCCGCGAAGATGTCAGCGATGGACTATTGTTTGGCGCGATCCCGCTGCCGTGGATTGAGGCGGCCTGCGTGAGCCTGGCATTAGCTCGGACCTTTAAGAGTAGCTGGGCAGCCCAGCTGGAAAATCGATCTGATGTCGAGGTCTGAAAGGGAGCGTATTGTGGGAAGTGATTACTTAGTGGTGGATGCAGATTCGCACGTGCTGGAACCACCGGATCTTTGGAAGCAGTACATCGATCCGAAGTTCCGCGACGTAGCTCCTTATGTTTTTGTCGACGAGAGCGGCAAAGATTCCTTCAAGATCAACGCTCGGAGTGGGAACAGGGTTCAGGGCAAGACAGTATTCGAGCAGGGAATCGGGCACTTGGGTGCTTTTGGAGCAGCATGGGGCCATGGACCACTCGACATCCCTTATCTCGAATGCCGTGGTGGCTACGATCCTGTTGCTCGCATCGCGCACATGAACCGCGAAGGAATCGATCTCGCAGTTCTATTTCCCGGGCTTGGGTTGGTGATGGGCGGCTTGGAGGACGCGGATTTCGCCGCCGCCTGTTACCGTGCATACAATCGATGGCTCGCGGACTTTGTCGCCACTAATCCCGATCGGTTTTTGGGCGCTGCTATGATCCCCCTGCAATCGGTTAGTCACGCGATCGCAGAGTTGAGCTATGCCCGGGAAAAACTGGGAATGAAGCTGATCTTCGTGCGGCCCAATCCCTACCAGGGGCGAATGCATCACCACGCTGACTTCATTCCCTTCTGGCAGGAGGTGCAGGCCCTCGACATGGCCGTCGCCATCCATTCAGGAAGCGCAGGCGATATGCCAACAACTGGTCTGGAACACTTCGGCGAGTGGTTCATGACCAGACACATAGTTACTCATACGATGGATGTAATGCAGACCATGCTGAGTCTGGTTTTCTGTGGTGTCTGCCAGCGATTTCCAAAGATCCGTTTTGCTTTTTTTGAAGGCGGTGGTGGCTGGATCGCCGGATGGCTGGATCGCATGGATCGCCATTTTCAAAAAGTTTTCTACAATGGCGACCTGACAGCGAAGCCGAGCGAGATCTTTAAACGCCAGTGTTGGATTGCCTTTGATCCAGCCGAAGCAGCATTGCCTTACATTGCCGAGTACATCGGTCACGACAGAATTCTCTGGTCAACTGACTACCCGCATCCTGATGGGTTTCCCGATGGCACCAGGTATGTCTTGAGCAATTCGAAATTGTCGGAGTCCAATAAGCGGGCGATCCTGGGCGGCAATGCCCTCTCATTCCTAAACCTCCCCCGCCAAAATGGAAGCGACGCGAAGCAATGACGGCACGTCGATGCAGGACCAATCACCCGAGGCCGAAATAACCAAACCGCGACTCCACGCACCTCGCTGTGATGATGGTCCACTATGGGATTTGTGGCTCTCCCGACTGCATCTGCCGGCGCTCGTTATTGCTGATGAACTGGGCCTTTTCGAGTTTCTTTCGGCGCATCCTGCCTCACCCGATGTGATTGCAGATCGCTTTGATATTTCCAGACGCGGTGCTGAAGCATTATTGGGTGTGCTGGCGGGTCTTGAATTTCTGCGAAGCGTTTCGGGACGGTTTCACCTCACGAACATCTCGAGAGAATATTTACTGCCGAGTAGTCCCTACTATTGGGGAGGCGTTCTGAGTGCTTATCGCGCAGCCCCCAATCGTCATACTCCGGAAAACATGCTGCAGGCGTTTCGCAATAATGAGAACCCTCAACAACGCCCCATCAGTCACGCCTGGCAAGACGGGTCGTTGTCGCCCGAACAAGCCCAACAGATCACCGCGTACATGCATGCACACTCGTTTCCGAGTGCTATGGGCCTCGCTGGACGCGTACCGATAAACGGTATCTCAAAACTCCTGGATGTGGGTGCTGGTTCCGGTTGCTTTTCCATAGCGCTCGCTCTTCGGCATGAGCACCTTTGTTGCTCATTGCTCGACTTGCCTGCAGTGTGTAAGGTGGCTGCCGCATTCGTGCAGGAATATGGTCTCTCGGCAAGGATCGCGATGGTTCCCGCGAACTTCTTCAAGGAAGAGTGGCCTAGGGAGCATGACGCGATCCTGTTCAGCAATGTGCTCCATGATTGGGACACAACTCAATGTAAGTTTCTCCTTCGTCAGGCGTTCGACGCTCTCGACGGTGGCGGACAGGTACTTATTCACGAGATGCTGCAAGGAGACGATGGAGCTGACCTCGCGGCGTCAACCTTTTCACTGCAAATGGCAGTTGGTACACAAGGATCACAATTCACCGCTGAGCAACTCACTAAATTACTCACATCAGCGGGATTCAGCGCAGTTCGATTTTTCCACACGTTTGCTTATTTTTGGACTGTCATTGCACGTAAACCCTGAAGATCAGAGGCCACACGTTCTAATCGGTTTCCGTGTGATCTAACTTGAAGAACCGTTGAGAGTAGGAAAATGAGCGCGAGGCACAAGGGTTCTTGCCGTCCTCTGAACTGAGTAAGTCCCCCAAGGCGTTGGCGCCGCGAATATCCTCATATCCCTCCCTTTTTCAAATCGGACTCGCCGGTTTTATGAGAGAGTAGTATTGATCGTCACGAATAAAGTCCTTAATTAATGAAGATGGGTTTGCTACTGATCCTTCTCTGCTGCGGTTGCGCGAGGGCTCCGGTCGTGAGTGCTTCCTTCGATTCTCCACTAAGCCGACTGATCTTCGCACGCGTCGCTCAAGCACGGGAATCACGGGGAATAGGGTGGAAAAAGCCCAGTTGGCATGAAACAGGGTGAGGTGAAAACACTCAACCCAATTCTGCCCGCTGGGCTTTTTCCAGTTACAAGCACCCTCACCGCGTAAAGACTTTATTGTTTAGGTAAGGACTTTATTTGTGACGTAAGAACTTTAATCGTAACGATCAGTGGTTGATCGTCGCAAAGAAAGTCCTTACGGGTTAATCAAGAAAATGCTTTGAGATTTTGCAGGATCAATCTGCGTTTGTAATCAATAAAAGTACTTACCTACTTGCTCACTTTGGCTGCCAAGAAATGCTGGGCCAAACAATAAAAGTCCTTACGCGACGTTTCTGCCGGACTACGTAGAAATCGGATTTCAGCTTTCAACATTTACGCTTTTCCTCCCAGTGCCATTAAAAGAATTGTACTTTCAGTCTCACCATCTATGTCTAATAGTCCGTTCAGAGCTGAATCGACGAAGCCTCCAATCTCACAACATTCCTTTTGGAGAGCGTAGGCTACCAAGCTGATGTTTTGAGCCATGTGGCCCACCTCAATCAGCCCATAGCGAAGACCTCTTTGACCATACTTCTCCGCGATACGACCGTGAACCAATGAGAACATTAAGAGCACACTCGCTGAGCGGATTCGCTCGTCATTAGTAGCCCTCATAAAGGTCTGTCTTAGATCTTTCACCCATAATTCTTCTAACTCGTGCGAATTCAGTAAGTAGTGATAGATTCCGGGGGCGATGCCACTACAGTTTAACGTGACGATGTAGGTTTCGGCGGGATACCTCGCACCGGCAGAAGGGTAAATTCGTCTCTGTTCACTCAAATGTGCAACTGGTGGCCTAATGCCTACGCCCGACAATAGGTTAGAGATGTCTAACAGCGTAAATTCTTCGGCGGCAAATTCCGAAGCAGAATTTCGTCCAGACAAGGCGTCGATCAACTGCGTCTGCGGAAGTGACGGTGCCAGGAGCGGATGCTTAGGAAGCCTTGGATAGGTCTTGTACCTTTGCCCACTATCAACGAACGATTCCGTTACGGCGAACTCAGAAATCATCGTTTCTCTGAAAAAGCCTGAAAAGAACCTGGACATGTTTTCAGTGTCATTCATGTTATGCAAAGGGATGAGGCGGCATGCTCACATGCGCAGGCCATCGGGGGCCAAAAGAGTCCAGGGCACGTTGAAGGTTCCTGGAATTCAAATAAGGAAACCTCTCGTCCATATAGAGGGGATGGGTTTGTGGGCTGACTGCTTTTACAACCTCAACAGCGAGTTCGTCACCCAGGCCCTCCTTAAGATCAAACATATAAAGATCGGTTTGGTTCTCTCGAGCTTTTGATTTCAGGCTTTGCCACACAGCATCCCAATCGACAATTTCAGGCACGCTTTGGTATTGGTTGAGGTCATTTGGTTCAACTAGCGCGCAGTCTGACCACATTTCACTAATTTCGCGATATGCATTCGGCCGCGCCCAGAAAAGCGACCTGCTCCAGAAGTCAACGACATCGGATGGTTGCCCGTCAGCCTTCAGCCCGTGTAATTCCATATGGTCACGAAGCCACGGTCGCATCTGCTGCGCTTCCGCTACAGCACCCTCTATTGCGACGAACAAGCTGGGATGGCATTTCAATCCGATCTGCAGTCCGGGCCCGAAGCCAGTATGGTCAATGATTAGGGCTGCTACTACAGGGAAGGGCCACGGAGACGGCAACAATAGTAGTAACAACTCCAAGTGATACCGCAAGTAGATTGTGCGTATCTCGGCGACCTGCTCATTTTGCGTCAATTCCTCAAAGGGCAATATTCGCGCGTCTGCCGCTGTGAGGTACCAGCACATGAAAGCGTCGCGCTCAATTAGCTCCAGGACAGCGCGGCATCGAGCTTCGGAAACGGTGAGGCCGGCGGCGGCTCCATTTGACGACGGAAACCTCAGTAGGGGTTCGGTTGACCAATCGAAGGGACAAAAGACCAATTGAGCAGGAATCCAAACGTCTCGCTCCGACGACGCTTCCATCCCC